>CALDKL010000642.1 GCA_937898895.1 uncultured Verrucomicrobiae bacterium
GTCCGCACGGCTTCCAGCTTGCCCGACTCGGAGGCAATCATGAGCGGCGTCTTGCTTTCGGGGCTGCGCGCATTGATGTTCGCCCCCTGGCCGAGGAGAGTGTCGATGACCTTTGCGTCCCCGCTAAAACTCGCGACGAGAAGTGCATCGTCGAGTTCCGAAGGAGTCGCCGCCGAAGCGAGGAGCGAAACGACGTTCGCGTGTCCATTGAATGCCGCGATGGAAAGCGCCCCCCATCCCTCTCGATCCCGGACAGTCGTATCCGCTCCGCGGCTGAGGAGCAATCTCGCCACTTCCTCGTATCCCTTGGCGGAGGCGGAAATCAGCGCATCCCGTCCCACAGCATTGATCTTCCGAGGATCCGCCCCCATACCGAGAAGTCGCTCGACCGCCTGACCCTGGCCAGCTCCCGACGCTTTGATGAGTGCGGTATTGCCAGCAGGATCGACGGAATCCATGTCGAAACCAGCTGTCTGGAAATGCTCCAGCCCGGCCACGTCCCCGGCCGCCGCTGCCACCAGGAGATCTTTGACGGAGAGTTCATATCCCTTTTCTTTCACCGCTTTTCGAGCCACCTTTTGCGGATCGCTGCATCCCGAAAACATCATGGCCAGGCCAAGACAAGCGGCGGTGACAATTCCCAATTGAACGTGAAATTTCATACAGAAAGGGCTGATTTACGAATACTAGGAATTTTGATGGCATTTTTGCCTTATGACAATCATTTATTTTATAAATCTTAACAATCAAGATCAGGGTATGACCGATACAAGCCCGTCGGCACCCAGCCCGTCCTCTTCCCTGCCGTCGTGAAAACGGACTACCTCATTGTCGGTCAGGGATTGGCTGGTTCCCTCCTTGCGTGGCATCTGCTCGAAGCTGGAAAACGCGTCTTCGTGGTGGATCGCGATGAAGCGGACACTTCCTCGAAAGTGGCTGCGGGACTCGTCACCCCGATCGCAGGTTCGCGGTTTCATCTCCCCGAGGGGCTTGAAGATCGACTCGACTATGCGCGGAGCTTTTACTGGAAGCTCGAAGAACAGTCGGGGCTCACGCTGTTTCACCACCGTCGCATCATCCGTCTGTTTCGCAGTGCCTCCGAAGAACCACTGTGGCAGGAGCGTCTCCGCGAAGATTCTTCACGCTACGCCCGCTTTCATGCCCCCCTCGTCCTCGAGCCGGGACGGTTGCATGCGCCCCACGGAGGCTTCGAGATGAAGGAGGGTGGTTGGCTCGATCTTCCCGCATTTCTCGAATACACGAGGCAGACCCTGCTCGAACGGGCCGCGTATGCGATCGCCACCCTAGATCCGGACGAGATCTCGGTCAGCCAAACGGAAGTGCAATGGAAGAACGTGTCCGCCTCAGAAATCGTTTTCTGCCAGGGCTGGAGAGGTTCCCAAAACCGCTTTTTCGACTGGATTCCAGTGCGCCCGACGGGAGGGGATCTCCTCGATCTGGAGATTCCCGATCTGGTCGGAGATCCTCGAATCATCAACGGGGGCGGCTGGATTGTTCCGATGGGAGGAAATCGTTTCCGGGCTGGGGCCACCTACCACCACGGACACCGGGAAATCCCCTCTCTCGAGGCCGCCCGAGAGGAAATCCTCGCCAAGGTCGAAGCCATGACGTCGGCCGCACGATCCGTCACGGGACATCGCCGTGCCCTGCGTCCTACGATCCGCCGCAGTCAGGTATTTCTCGGGAGGCATCCCGCCCTGCCTCGCGTTACCTATCTCAATGGCTTCGGATCGAAGGGGGCCCTCAACGGACCCTGGCACGCGAGGATTCTCGCCAACCACCTCCTCTCCGGCACTCCCCTGCCTCCCGATTGTGACCTGCAGGTTCAGTTTCCGTGACTCTCTTGCAATGGCCTTTCCCCGAATCACCGAATTGGCTCACGAAATCGTCGCACGTTTTCTCCACCCGGGCGATCACGCGGTGGATGCCACCGTCGGAAACGGCCACGACACCCGCTTCCTCGCCGAGCAAGTCGGTCGGACAGGCCGGGTGGATGGATTTGACATCCAGGCCGAGGCAATCGCAGCCACCCGCCGATCCCTGAATGCCCTCGGGGAAGCTCCGCAGGTTCGCCTGCACCTCCTCGGTCACGAACGAATGCGCGAAATCATCACCACCCCGGTCTCCGCCGTGCTGTTCAATCTCGGCTACCTGCCCTCGGGAGACCGATCTCTCGTGACCCGTCCGGACAGCACCCAGATCGCCCTGGAGTCATCGTGGGATCTCCTCTCCCCAGGTGGCATCCTCTCGGTCGTCGTCTATCCGGGACATGAGGGGGGGCGCGAGGAGGCCTCCCAGGTCGAAGGCTGGTTCGCACGGGTGGCTCGTTCCCGGCACCGCGTGTTCCGCTGCGGCCCCGCCTTCCCCGGCACGTCGGCGGAATCGCCCTACCTTCTCGCCGCAGAGCGGAGAAAGCAGGACGATTGACCCGGCACGTTCCACCGTTGGACACCCAAAAATCGGGAATCGCCAACCACGGAAGTCAGTGCCAACACGGTATCAGAGGGAAGGGTGGCAGTGGATGCGATCACGCAATGAGTGAATGGCGAATCCTTACCAATCCCTTGGTTTACCCGTGTATTTCGCGGGTTCCGTATTCCCCTATTTTCGAATTCAGGGTCATTCGGCCCCCTCGGAGCTTTCATTGGCGGAACCGGAGGATTGACCCGCTTGCTCCTGCTGGAGTCGCAGCTTCTCGAGGTGACGACGGAGGACGTCCTCTTCCTCGTCTCCTCCCGATGTTCCGATCGTATGGTTGAAGTCGAAGATCGATTCTCCAAACGGCCCGTATTGGGAGAAGCCCTCATAGTAGATCAAGGTGGAGCCCGGCATTGTGAAAATAACCTCCTCGTCTTCGAGCCAGTCATCCAAATAGCGGTCATCCGGAACCAGATCCCGATAATCGGGGATCGGATATCCCGGCGGCTGGGGCGGCAGGGGCACTGCTGGGGAAGTCGGCGGTGCCGGAGGATTGGTCAGGAGAATCGTGTCGTAGTAGAACGCGAAGTTCCCCGCGACCGTCGGAGTCGGCCCCGACCCGAGACTGTTGTCATGTTCATCCACCTGCACTGTGCCCGAAGGATACTGAACGAACTTGGCAAACTCGTCCGCACCCTGGCTCGTGGAGGGATCCGTCTTTGCACCGGTGTAGGATACCCCATTCAGCTTCGCTCCCACGGCAATTTGATTGTTTTGCCGACGCGGAACATAGACACGAATTCCATCCACTCCGGAAAGCTCACCAAGCGAATCGACGAGGAGAGTCCCTCCGGCGGGATTCGAAGGATCCGTCCTGCTGGAAGCGATCCAGGTTTCTCCCGAAGCGGGTGCTGTGGTGAAGCTGTTCTTGTGACCGATCAGCCCCTGGGTGACGGTGAGATCCGAAGCAGCAGAGACCACCACGTCTCCGGATCGGGTTCCGCTGCCCCCTCCCCCTACGATGCGGAGGTCATCGCCATGCCCGATCTGTGCATAGGCCAGCGCGGCAACCGAGTTCGGGGCCTGGACGAGGACGTCGCCTCCCGAGACCACCGATATCCCTCCCGACTTGGCACCACTGCTGAGATTCCCGCCATGCCCAATCTGGGTAAATGCAAAACCGGCACTTCCCGAAAGCAGCGAGACGTTTCCGCTCGCCGTCACGGAGATGTCTCCTCCATACCCCGAGCCCACGGCTCCGTCTCCTCCGTTTCCGATCATCGCCGAAGATTGCAATCCGGTACTGCTCTGGAGAAGCACGTCGGCAAAGGAGGTGATCGAGATCGGCGAAGCGGTGGCCAATCCGGAGTAGGCCTGGCCACCCATGCCGATGACGGCACTGGACGATGCCCCCGTTCCGGCCGTCAGGGAAACACCCCCGAGAGTGCTCGCGAGCGTGATGGCACCGCTCAGGGCACCTCCTCCGGCGCGACCGCCGTGCCCAATCTGTGCCACCGCCCTGGCACCATTGCCCTGCAAGGCGAAGGAATCCGCCGTGATCGCCAGGTTTCCACTCTTCGCTCCGGTCGAAGAGTCCCCCCCATGCCCGATCTGGGAATAGGCCGCCAGTCCGGATCCACTCGAGAGTGCCACATCCCCCAGGGTTCCAAGGGCGGTGATCTCTCCGGCCAACGATTGCGTGTACGCGCTGCCGCCATGCCCGACCTGGGCATAGGCGTTGCTGCCATCGCCACCGTTCAGCGAAAGATCCTCTCCCATGAGGGTGATTGTCGCATTGACCGGAGCGGCTACGGCACCAAAGCCCCCGTGTCCGATCTGGGCAAAGCCCCCGTTCTGGGTCGCTCCATCGACCAGGATGCCTCCGCTTCCGCTGGCGACATGAATTGCCCCGGTGATCGCTGCAGCACTGGTGCCACGGTATCCAATCTGACTGTAGAGGTTTGCGGCACCATCGCCAGCAACCACCCGGACACTGTCGCCCAGCATGGCGGTGCGCCCCTCCCGTGAACCGACATTCGTTGCGGAGACTTGCGCCGAATCACCCACGGCGAGAATTCCCCCGTTGTTGTCATACGCCGTCGGCGAAGCTTCCACGACTGCTGCATCGAGGGACAGGCTGGTGATCGGAGGGGCCGCCAGTGGCGTGATCGATTCGATCAAACCCGTCGTCCCATCCCAACCCGCAACTCCCGTGATCGCACCGGATCCACTGTTTTGAACGGACACCGAAAACGTGGTGTCTCCGGCGGCAAAGAGATCGAGGTGATTGGCACTGTTGTAGGTGAGTGCCGCCCCCGCCACATCGAGGTCTCCATTGGTCACCCCGATTTCAACCGTGCCCGCCTGAATTACGTTGGCGATCATGCCAGTGAGATGATCGGCGGATCCGATGGTCGAGAGTTGGCCTGTAACCAAGGCCAGTCGTGAAGACTCGCCAAGGCTGGTCACTCCCGCCGCACCACGGTGTCCGATGAAGGCGGCCGAGGTGTTGTCGGTGAGGCTGGTCAACCCCTGGGCGCGGATGAGCACGTTGCCCTCGCGCACCCCGGTCGTCAGCCCGCCTGCTTCGATGCGACCGCCATGGCCCACGAGGGCATAGGCTCCGGCATTGGTGCCACCATTGAGAAGGAGATCCCCCGCACTGACCACCTGGAGTTCTCCGGTCGCGGCACCACTGAAGTCGAGCCCCCCGTGACCGATCTGGGCATACCCTCGGGAGCCGCCGCCCGTCACCGTGACGTTGCCCGTCGTCGAGACAACGCTGACGGGTCCGGCCACGTCGGCCGTCACCGAGTTCGAGCTGGAGGTCAATCCCCCTCCGGATCCGATCTGGGCAAAGGCGGAGTTCCCAGTCGATCCGGTGACCGAAACCGAAGAACCAACCACCTGGACGCCCGCATTCGTCCGTGCTCCGTCACGCCCCGCTCCTCCCGCGCCGATCATGGCGGAGGCATTGTTGGCCGATCCTGCCAGCAGCGCGACCGGACCCGTCGCCACCACGGATGTCGAGAATGCCGTGCTTCCCGCGATGGCCCCCGATCCACCCAATCCTCCCATTCCGATCTGGGCGTAGGCATTTCCGCCCCCACCGGAGGCATCCAGCGTCACTCCACCGCCCACCGCTTCCACGGCCGTGGAGCCGTTGATCGCCGCCGTCAGATTGACTCCGCCACCGGCGCCGATTCGGGAATACGCCGTGTCGCCGATGCCGACCTTCACCTCCACACTGCTGCCATAGACAAGGGTGGAACTCGTGAACGTACCGGAGGTCGCTGCGCCCAGACCGATCTGGGCATAGGCTTCCCCGCCACCCCCGCCTCGCACTCGGACGAGACCGCCCCCGGTGGGGGCTTGGGTGAGCGGATCCCGATTCACGAAGACGTCGCCGCTGAGGTTTCCGGAAACGGCTCCTCCTCCATGACCGATCTGGGCAAGGGCGCGGGTCCCTCCGCCCCCGGTCACACTGACACCGGTCAATCCGCTGACCGAAACCCAGCCGTTGTGATCTCCGGAGGAACCTGCGCCTCCATGACCCACCCGAGCCTGGCTGTCCGTTCCGCCACCACCGGCGAAGGAAACGGAACCGTTCAGAGCATTCACCGCAACGTTGCCCACATAACCCGCCGGACTGTTCGCGCTCGCGCCGCCATGACCCACATGCACGCTCGATCGAGTGCCCGATCCGCCCGTACCCGAGATGGAACCGTTCGCCGTCACGGTGACATTGTCCGAGTGATTTCCCGAATTCTGGTAACCGCCGTGTCCAATCTGAACCGACGACGACTGGGATCCTCCGCCGAGCAGCGTGATCTTCCCTCCCCCCCTCCGGATGAGATCATCCCTGCATAGCTCCCTCA
>CALDKL010000643.1 GCA_937898895.1 uncultured Verrucomicrobiae bacterium
GTCCAACAAAGGGTCTCCTGCGTTCCTTTGTGAGGGCGAAAAAGGTGTTTGTGATTTGTGTTCGATTCGTTCAGCGAAGGATGTGTTGGAGCGTGCCGAGAAGTATCGTGGTGGCCGGGGCGTCCAGTTCGGGCTCGAATGGGGAAGGTGGTGGAGTCGAGGCGTCGAGAAGGTGCGGAGTCACGGCATAGATCGGCAGCACGGTGAGTCGATGGTCCGCTGTCGTCACACCAACGATAAGAGGGGCAGGGCGACAGGAGAGTGTGAGCAGCGGCTCGAGATCCGGGCAGGTGCTCTCGTCGAACCACCATGGGCAAAGTGGTTTCTGCCAGCCAGCCGGAGTTTCCGGGGTATTGGCCATGCGCCATGAAGGGGTGCCGGGAAAGTGCGCCGTAAGCGTTGCTTTGACGAAATCGACTACCGGGATGGGGAGGGAATTTGCCTCCGTCCGACGGAGGGCGGCACGCAGCGGAGCAAATGCCGCCTCCGGGAGCGGTCCGGTTCCCATGATCCACAGCACTTTTCCACCCTTCCCGAGATAGGTGGAGAGTCCGGCGTCGAGATCCCTGACATTCATCCAATAGTAGTTGTGGCAGGATGTGGCGGTGATCACAAGAAGAGGAACGGCCGATGGATCGGGGAATCCCCCGGAAAGAAGTTCACGGAGATCCAATGTCGCATGTGGACGGTGTTGTTTTGACAGGGTTCTCACGATGGCCGTCGCCTGAACTCGGCTCGAGAATCCGAGCATGGCGTCGTTCATGTCCCAGGTTGGTTCGATCACCACTCCGATGAGCCCTCGATCTCCCGAACGCAGCGGGCGGAGGATCGGAGAAAACAGGGAGTCCTCCTCAACAAGTCGCTCGCGGAGCAGGGTTTCCACCGAAATCCGAGCGGCTTCCTCATCTTTTGCGGTGAGTTGGACGGGTCGATTCTCTTTCGCAAATCGCCTCGCCACCGATACGTCGCGCAGGGTGCGCACCACTGCCCAGGCACCAAGTTCGCCGATCCGCTCCCAAAGCAACTTCCTTCCTGCCTCATCGCGTGAATCGGCCCACAAGACAGATCCCCTGAGAATGTCGCTGCCACGCGAACTGCAAAACCGGGCACCTTCCTGGTCGTAGAGGAGGATTTCGTGAATTTGCTCGGCCCGATCCCGTCCGTCATCCTCGATGTGAAACCGATCAATCGCTCGGGCAAAGGCGGCGGAGCCTCCCGCTTCGTCGCGGGCAGATCCGGAGAGGTCGAGGAGGGGAACAACTTTCGAGAAATCGTTCCCATGGGGCAGTTTCACCTTCCAGAAACCCCAGCCATAGGTCGCCGTGTGGACGAGCGGATCGTGATTGCAGGCGGCCATGTCAGCAATGACATGCGAATGCGATGCGATCCAGTGGGCGATATGAGCCGGGTTTTCCTCGCGAAAGGCTTCAACCAATGCCGCGAAGGAGGCAACCCGACCGTGCTCGAGATGCAGGTCAAAGCGCACCTTGAGTCCCGCAGCGAGGAGTGAGGCGACGGCCGATTCTCCGAGATCGGCAGGAGAGAATGGGTCGAAACTGTCCGGATAGTGGCTGCCGAAAGCGATGGCGCGGCGGGTGACTTCAGGGGAGAAAGAGGAGCGCACTTCTTCCGGGAGTCGTTCGAGAACGGCCCGCATCACGTCGTCGTGTCCGCTTCCCCAGGAGAGGGCGAGTTGCGGAAAGGCGAGGAGGAACAGAAGAAGGCTCCGGACTGAGGAACGATTCGGCTGCGGAGAGCGAGGGGAGGGGAGGTGCATCCTGTGGCAGTGTCAGGGTTTTGGGCGGGGAAATTCGTAGGCGGCCTGCTGGCGACCGGGGACGAGCCGGATCGATCCGTCCGGAAAGACTTCGAGAAGACCGTATCCATTGTGTTCGGGATCGGAACCCTCCACCATCGCCTTCAGGGTGACATAGGGGATGCCGCCGAGAGTGACGAGGTCGTTCTGGTGGCTGTGCCCCTGGAACACGGCCGCGACCTTGCCCGAGCGCTCCAGAATGGGGCGGACTTCCGGGGCATTTCGCACCGTGTGGACATCATCCCGGTCGAGTCGCTGGTGGGCGAGGAGGATCACCGGGCCTGTCGCCTTGTCCAGGTCGGACTCGAGCCACTCCTGTTCCTCTCGTGGAAGATAGGATTCCTTCCAGTCGGAGTTCTTTCTACCGTAGGGAACTCCGTCGGATCGGAAGCAAGCGTCGAGGATGAGGAAGTGAACTCCTTTCCGGTCGAAGGAAAAGTAGGACTGCTCCTGGCCTACCTGGCCGAGAAATTCTTCTTTTGTCAGGG
>CALDKL010000644.1 GCA_937898895.1 uncultured Verrucomicrobiae bacterium
TTGAGGCTCCCTCGGCCCACGATCTCGCCGAATGCCCTCGGTGGGGGGCGATGAACGAGCGCGAGCGGATCATCGAAATCTGATTGTCCGCCCTTTCTCGCCTTCGCCTTTTTCCCCGGTTTCAAGCCCATTTCCGGGGGAGAAATCGCCTTGCAATGAAAACGAAGCACGCGAGTTTAGCCGTCCCCCTCAAATCACCACCGCAACTCATGGAACGCCGCGTCGTCATCACCGGAATGGGAGTCGTCTCGCCGATCGGAAACGATCTCGAGAGCTTCTGGAGCAGTCTCATTTCCGGAAAGAGCGGGATTTCGCGCATCGACAAACCCGAACTGGCGGACTACGAATGCAAGATCGCGGGCCAGGTGAGGGGATTCGACCCCGGGCCATTTTTCAGAAACCCCAAGGACGCCCGCCGCGCCGATCCCTTTGCCCAACTCGGCATGGCGGCTTCCGTCATGGCGATCCGGGATGCCGGAATCGACTTCGACAAGGTCGACCGGAACCGCTTCGGCTGTATGGTGGGCAGCGGCATCGGCGGTCTCGTCACCCTCGAGACCCAGCACGCCAACCTGCTGCACAAGTCCCCCTCTCGCGTCTCGCCCTTCACGATTCCGATGATGATCGCGAACATCTCCAGCGGAATGGTTTCGATGGAATTCGACCTGCGCGGTCCGAATATGTGCATCGTCACTGCCTGCGCCACTTCGAACCACAATATCGGAGAGGCCTGGCGCATGATCAAGTACGGCGACGCCGACGCCTTTGTCGCGGGCGGATCGGAATCGACGATCTGTCCGATGGGCCTGGCCGGATTTGGCAATATGAAGGCTCTCTCGATGCGCAACGACGAGCCCGAGCGGGCCTCGCGCCCCTTCGATGTCGATCGCGATGGATTTGTCATGGGTGAGGGAGCCGGAGTCGTTGTGATCGAGGAGTTGGAGCACGCAAAAGCCCGCGGGGCTCGCATCTATGCGGAGTTGACCGGCTATGGGGTCTCTGCCGACGCCCATCACCTCACCTCCCCGCATCCCGAAGGCGACGGCGCCCGGCGTTGCATGGAAATGGCTTTGAAGCACGCGAAGCGAAATCCGGAAGAACTCGATTACGTCAACGCCCACGGCACTTCGACGGGACTCGGCGACGTCTGTGAGACGAAGGCGATCAAGGCGGTCTTCGGCGCTTATGCGAAAGACGGGCTCATCGTCAGTTCGACCAAATCGATGACCGGCCACCTCCTCGGTGCCGCTGGCGGAGTCGAGCTGGCCGCCTGCGTCAAAGCGATCACCGAGGGCATCATTCCCCCAACGATCAACCTCGACAACCCCGACCCGCAGTGCGACCTCGACTATGTGCCGCACACCGCCCGCGAGGCGACTGTGCGCCGCGCCCTTTCGAACTCGTTTGGCTTCGGCGGTCACAACGCCTCCCTCCTCGTCGAACGCTTCGACGGCTGATTCCTTGCTGACTCCCGTCCCTGACTCCTGACCCTATCGCGCCCCCATGCCCGTCGACGGAAAAACCACGGTCGGACTCGTCTCACTCGGGTGCGCCAAGAATTTGATCGATTCCGAGATCATGATCGGCCATCTCCAGGAGGCCGGCATGATGATGACACCCGAGCCCGAACTGGCCGACGTGCTCATCATCAATACTTGCTCCTTTATCGACCAGGCGAAAAAGGAAAGCGTCGACACCATTCTCGGTGCCGTCGATGACCGCGAGAATGCCAGGCCGAGGCAGAAGATCATCGTCGCCGGTTGCCTCGCCCAGCGTTTTTCAAAAGAGCTGCCCGGACTCATGCCCGAGGTCGATGCCTTCATCGGCCTCGACCAGATCACGAAGGTCGCCCCCGTCATCCGCGACCTCGTCGCCAAGGACGAGGAACCCCATTCCGAGAACTTCGTCACGGCCTCGCCCCAGTATATTCCCGACTACGACACCCCGCGATTTCGCCTCACTCCGAAACACAGTGCCTACATCAAGATCGCAGAGGGCTGCAATCACCCCTGCTCTTTCTGCATCATCCCGAAAATCCGTGGGAAACATCGCTCGCGCACGCTCGAGTCCGTCGTGAAGGAAGCCGAAGCACTCGTGAAGGCCGGTGTAAGAGAGATCAACCTCATCTCCCAGGACACGACCTACTTTGGCATGGACCGTTGGGAAGGACAGCGCCCCAATCCGCGAAGTGGCGTCGATTCCTCTCGCGGAGATTCGCTCGCCAGCCTTCTTCGCGCCCTCAACTCGATCGAGGGCGACTTCTGGATCCGCCTGCTCTACACCCATCC
>CALDKL010000645.1 GCA_937898895.1 uncultured Verrucomicrobiae bacterium
AGAACTTTACACCAAAATCCAAACCGCCCGCATCATTTGGTGTGAGAAATCCGGGCTAGCCCGCTTTTCTCGTGCCGCTTCGGCCGCGACTTGCTGTGGCGCACCCCTTCGCGGGGACGGCCCCTGCTGCGTCTCGCCGCGAACGGGGGTTGGAAATGCGGGTTACTCTGCTGATGAGGCCTTCGACTGCATTGGCCAGGCGAGGTGGCGGTGGAGAAACGCAAACGCGCCCGCTTCGTGGATCGTGTGCGGCCCGGCGAACCACTCGATTTCGCAGCGGTCCTTCAGTCCGAGTTTTGCCTCGTAGAGGTGGCGCACCTTCGCGAATTCGAAGGCAACCTGCTCGTCCGGCGCGACCCCGTCGAAGTGCCCGCGCTCCACCATGAAGGGACGCGGACAGATCAGGGCCGCCATTTCCGCGTAGTTGAAGGTGCCACCGAGGTTCCATTCAAAGATCTCGTATTCGCCCTTGTTCGCGTAGCTGTAGCGCAATGACTCCGCATCGGTGGCGGCATTTTTCCAGACCCATTCGTTGAAGTCGCCTGAGCAGATCGAGAGGCAGTAGCGCTCCACCAGAGGAGGAATGCGCATGGCCGACTTGCCACCGTAGCTGAGTCCGTAAAAGGCGATTTTGTCAGGATCGACCCAGGGCTGCGCCGCGAGCCAGTCGGTGATCTGGCGATGCTGCGGCACGATGAGGGAGAAAAGCGTCTTCCCGATGGACTGCGCCTTGAACTGCTGCATGCGGAAGAGATCGAAATATTTGTAGCCGTTCTGCGGGGCGAAGGTGATGAAGCCGCGCTCGGCCAGCCGCGTCGCGAAGGCCTTGTAGGATGTGTAATGCGGCTCGCCGACGACGTCCTGCGGCGTGCCCTCGAGGCCGTGCTGGCAGACGACGACGGGACGCCGCTCGCCGGATTTCAAATCGAGGTCTTTTGGCAATGTCAGGATGCCGTAGGCGATCACCTTCTCGCCACCGCTCTCCATCACGTCGAGGACGACCTCGTACGACAGGGTCTTGTCCCCGACCTGACAGGGGCGAGTCCGCGGGTTCGGCGGAAGGAGGGGCCGTTCGAAGTCGCCGATCACCTCGGTGCGGAATTTCTCGCGATAGGGTGCTATCGTTTTCTCGAAGTTCTCGAGCGAGTCGGTCTTGAGATCGGCGAAGGCGCGTTTTCGCTCGCCCGCTGCTTCGATCAGGGCGAGGCGGTTGTGGAGGATGAGTTCGTGGGTGCGCTCGTCGTTGGGGGGGAGGGGCGGTGATGGAATCGTGGCGATTCCCTCGCTTTTCATGCCAAGGGCCGCGAGGAAGGGCCCGAGAGCCTCGGCTGAAAAGGGCGAGGCCGATTTCACCAGATCGAGAGTTGGCGAAGGGACCAGTGAGGAGACGAGGCTGCGGGCGCGGGCGACTTCGGCAGCGACTTCCGAATCGGTCGGGGAGGGAAAACGTCCGGGCTTGCCGGGGAGTTTGGTGTAGTTTGCGGTGTTGCGTTCGAGATCCGTTCCGGCTCGGTAGCCATATTCTGGGTAAACTCCGGATTCGATGACGAGTGGGCGCGGGGCGATGAGGCTGGCGAGTTCGGCATCGCCGAATTCGCGCAGCAGACCGAAAACATGGTGATCGGCCGGCTCCCGCCAGAGCGATTCCCGGGGGCCGAAGGCACCGCTCACCAGGGCGGCGTCAATCCGTTCGTCGAGGGCGGTGGCAAAGAGGGCGAGCCGTCCGCCTTCGCCGTATCCGGCGATGCCGAGGGGGCGTTGCCGACCCGACCGATCTGCGATCAGGCAATCCAGTGCGGAGGACAACTTCAACAGCTCATAAGCCGTCAGGGTCCTCCCCAGTTCAAAGGCGGAACGATGCACCCATTCGCGCTGGCTGAGTTTGAATTCATTCTCGAGGCGAGGGATGAGACGGGGGACGAGGACGCGGCATCCGTTTTTCGCAAGGTGGATTGCTTCGCCGAGGTAGGCGTCGGGATTGTCGGCGTCGGGAACGAGGAGCATATCGGCCCGGATCTCGCCCTCGGGCAGGTAGAGGTGACCGTCGCCCCGAACCTCGCCGAAGGCTCGCCAGGTCACCGTCCGAATCTGCGGTTTTCCCTCCGCCGGAGAGGGGGACGGAGTATCGGAGAGATAGACCAGGCGATTTCCACCGTCCGGCGAAGGCCGTTTCTCTCGGTCCAGTCCGAGCTTCTTCGCGAGTCGTTCCCGATTGGTCTGCACCGATTTCGTGTAGGCCTCGGGAGAGGCGAAATCGCGTTTCCAGAATTTCTCGCGTTCCTTTGCGGCTCGTGCGATTTCCCGGTCGAGGAAGCGATCATTGGCCTCGAGAAGGAGGCGGGAGAGATCCCCGGTTTCGACCAGCGAGGCCGTGCCGGGGAGGGGACCCGTGGCGGGTGCCGGTTTCAGGATGGGCCAGGGGGGAGACTCCTGGGCGAGCAGGGGGGAAAGCAATAACGCGCAGGCGAGAGTCGAGAGAAACCGGGGAGACATGAGACGATTCCAGCAGAATCCCCCTCGCTCGTCAGCTTCTCCCCTCGCCGCGATGGCGTCAGGTGAGTCCGAAAACTGGGACGACGAGATCGGGAATCGGAATCGGGAAACCCGCCCTCACATCCCCAGTCCGTATTTCAGAAGCGCCTCGGAATCCTGCCATACCGATGGACTGCTGCTGCCGAGCATGACGGCGACGACGGACTTTCCGTTCGCGGAAGCCGAGGAGATCAGGCACTTGCCGGCCGCGTTGGTCGTGCCGGTCTTGAGCCCGGTGCAGTAGGGGAAATGATGGAGGACCTGGTTGGTGTTGGTCAGGTTTCGGACCGATCCGTTGGCCATGCGGAAGGGGTAGCTGCGAGTCGAGCAGATTTCGCGGAGGGTCGGATTGCGCAGGGCGGCCAGACCGAGTTTGGCGAGATCGCGGGCAGTCGAATACTGGCCGGGAGGCGAGGGCAGACCGTTTGAATTTGTGAAGTAGGAATTCGCCATGCCAAGCTGGCGGGCCTTTGCATTCATGGAGGCGACGAAGGCCGATTCGCTGCCGGAGTGATCGCGCCCCAGGGCGCGGGCAATGTCGTTGCAACTCCGGATCAGGACGG
>CALDKL010000646.1 GCA_937898895.1 uncultured Verrucomicrobiae bacterium
AGGGCGGCCTAAAAAGGCTTCGCGTTTTCAGGGACCCCGCCCTAACCTCATGAAAACACCTGCCTTCGGCAGCTTCACTAAAATCGCTTCGCGACCGGCATTGCTTCCGGGTCCACTTCACAGAACCGCTTCAAAACCCGGGTGGCGAAGGGGACCTGCATGGGCTACAATCGGGGCTGCCCCGAGTTTCGGCCGCGCAAGCCCCCCCCTCGCATGCAACAGGCGACCCGTCTTCTTGTTATCAGTTTCGCGATCCTTGTCGTGATCGGGATCTTGGTTCTATGGAAGCGAAATGACCGAAATCAGGCCATCGCGGAACTCGAGGGACGATTCGGGGCGCAATTGTCGATCACCCCGGAAGAGTTTTATCTGGGATGCTCGAGTCCGGATCTGAAAGATCTCGAGGAACTCGCCGATCTGGTCCGGCGGGTTGGAGATCCGCAGATTCTCGATCTCACCGGAGCACCCTCGCTGGCTTCCCTGAAGGGTGCGGAACGGCTCCCCTCGCTGACTTCGATCGTTGCGATCGATTGTCCGGCGCTCGTGAGCGCCGATGGGGTGGCGGGCCATCCCTTGCTGACGCAGTTGCATTGCACCGACAGTGCGGGTCTCACCGATACCTCGGCGATCCAGAGACTCCCGAATCTGAAATCGCTGGATCTGAGCGGTTGTGTCGCGGTGCAGGAATTGGCGATTGCGGACTTGCCCTCGCTGGAAAACCTCTATCTCAGCCGCTGTCGCGGGTTGACTTCGCTCGATGTTTCTGCCTTCCCCAATCTGCGACAGTTTTATGTGGACGGCTGCGCCGGGCTTCGCTCGATTGCCGGGCTGGGTGCGCTGACCTCTCTCACCGATCTCGATGTCAGCAATGCTTCGGGACTTTCGGGCCTCCCAGGTGTTGAGAAATTGTCCGAACTCGTCGTGCTCGACATTCGGAATCTGGATCTCTCCGATTTTTCCGCGATTGGATCGCTTCCGAAGCTTCGCGTGCTGCGCATGGGAGGCCAGGATGCAGTCGAGACTCTGGAGCCGTTTACGTCCCTGGCGACTTTGCGGGAACTGCACCTCGAGGCTTGTCCGAATCTCCGATCACTGCGAGGCATTCCTCCGGGGGTTTCGCAATACGCAGGCTTCACCTACTGCCCGAAGCTCGTATCTCTCGACGGGGTCGAATCCGCCGGAGCACTCGAGCACCTCGATGTGACCGGATGCGAGCATCTCGCGGACGTTTCGGCAATGGCCAGGCTCGCGAATCTCGTCCAAGTGAGCTTCGTGAAATGCCGCAAGGTGACGGCGGTGCCGTTTGTCGAGAGGATGCCGAAATTGCGAATCGTCATGCTGGGCGGTTCCGGCGTGGTTCCCGCTGCGGTGGAGGGCCTGAAAGCGGCGAATGAGGAGATCATCCTCGATTTCACCGTGGCGGAGTAGGAGGGAGCGAGGGACCACGACAAGATTCGCCGCGCCTCAATAGTCGAGCAGTTTCGCCTCGACCACGGAGGGTTCCGGATAGGCAAAGGTGCGGCCTTCGAAATTGCGGATGAGGGTGCGATCCGGGGTGCGCTGCAGCACATACTCCGGATTGACCGGGACCTTGCCGCCGCCCCCAGGAGCATCGATGACATACTGAGGCACGGCGTATCCGGTGGTGTGACCGCGCAATCCTTCGATCAGGCGGATGCCCTCGGCCACGGGCACCTCGAGGTGCGAGGACCCCTGGATGAGATCCAATTGATAGAGGTAGTAGGGGCGGACACGGCACATGAGCAGTTTGTGCACGAGCGTTTTCATCGTCGCGAGATCGTCGTTGACCCCTTTCAGCAGCACGCTCTGGTTGCCCAGAGGAATGCCTGCATCGGCGAGACGTTCGAGCCCCGCCTTCACCTCGGAAGTGAGTTCGCGAGGGTGGTTCACATGGACGCTCAGGAAGAGCGGATGAAATTTTTTGAGCATCGCGCACAGCTCCGGCGTGATGCGCTGGGGGAGAAACACGGGCACGCGCGAGCCGATGCGGAGAAATTCGAGATGCGGGATGCGGCGGAGGCGCTCGAGGATCTTCTCGAGTTTCGCATCGGAGAAAAGCAGGGGATCTCCACCCGAGAGCAGTACATCGCGGACTTCGGTATGGTGCTCGAGATAGCGGAAGGCGGCCTCGAAATCCGTCTCGAGTTCCTGTTCGCCCACACCGCTGACGACACGGCTGCGCGTGCAATAGCGGCAATAGGAGGCGCATCGGTCCGTGACGAGAAAAAGAACGCGGTCCGGGTAGCGATGCACGAGCCCCGGTACCGGCATGTGGGCGTCTTCTCCGCAGGGATCGGCCATCTCGTGGGGAGAGGTGAGCGATTCCTCCGCCCGCGGAATGACCTGGCGGCGGATCGGACAAGCGGGGTTTTCCCGATCGATGAGGTTGAAAAAGTGCGGCGTCACGGCCATCGCCAGCTTCGTTCCGGAGAGAATCACTCCGCTGCGCTCTTCCGGGGTGAGGACGAGGTGTTCTTCGAGCTGCGACAGGGAAGTGATTCGGTTCTTGAGCTGCCAGAGGTGACTGTTCCAGTCTTCAGGGGAAACTCCCGCCTGTGCCCAATATCCCGGAGCATGAGATCGGAAGGCTTTTTCCAGGTCGAGTTCGGGAGAGTGGTGCATGGTCAGGCCAGCGAAAGCCGTCGGGGCGGAGAATCCGTCTCCTAGGACGTCGGCGGAGG
>CALDKL010000647.1 GCA_937898895.1 uncultured Verrucomicrobiae bacterium
CATCCGCCGCTTCGATCTCGGCACGGGCGTGTTCGAAGAGCTTCGCGTAATCGACTCCTGCGGGACATGCCGTGGTGCAGGCAAGACAACCCAGACAGTAATACATCTCCTCGCCGAACTCCCGCGTGATATCGAGATCTCCATCGGTGATCGCTCGCATCAGGGCAATGCGCCCGCGCGGACTGTTCCGTTCCTGCCGTGTCTCGAGATAGGTCGGACAAGTCGGCAGACACATGCCACAATGCATACATTGCTGGACGACGGAGTAATCGAGCCGGGCAAGGTGGCGCAATCTTGGGGGCTCCCCCTCCGCAGCCGAGTTCTCTTTGTCGATCGGTCCTGAACTCCCGCTCATCGTTCCTCCCCGTCAAAGATTTTTCCTGGGTTCATCAATCCGCCAGGGTCGAGCGCCCGCTTCACCTGTCTCATCAGGGAATAACTGGCATCGTCAAATTGACGGGACAGGTAGGGCTTCTTTGCCAATCCGACTCCGTGTTCTCCGGTGATCGTGCCTCCGAGTTCGATGGTCTTGTCAAAAATTTCCGAGAGAGCCAACTCGACCCGCCCCATCTCTTCTGCATCCGTTTCATCGGTGAGGATCGTCGGATGGACATTCCCGTCGCCGAAATGCCCGAAGGTCGCAATGCGGAGCCGATGCCGCTCCGCGACTTCTCCGACAAAGGCGACGATCTCGGCGAGGCGACTGCGCGGCACCGTGACATCCTCGAGAATTGTCGTCGGGCGGATCCGGGCAAGAGCGGAAAAGGCACTGCGCCGCGCCGTGGCCAGCCGCACCGCATGTGCGTCGTCGGTCGCCTTCTCAACGGAGATGGCACCGCTCTCTTTCGCGATCGACTCCATCGCGGCGGCTTCTTCCTCGACCACTGCGGGATGGCCATCCGTCTCCATCAGCACCACCGCTGCGGCTCCCGTGGGTAGACCGACTTTGGCAAAATCTTCCACGCTCTGGCAAGTCGCCCGATCAAGGAACTCGAGGGTGCAGGGAATGATCTGGCGCTCGACGATTTTCGAAACGGATCGGGCGGCGGATTCCATCGAATCGAAGGAAGCGAGAAGCGTGCGTCGCGCCCGGGGGCGCGGAACCAGCTTCAGGAGCACCTTGGTGATGATGCCGAGAGTTCCTTCGGATCCGACAAATAGATCCTTCATCGAATAACCGGCCACGTCCTTGACGCACTTCGAACCGAGCCAGGCAATGTCGCCGTTCGGCAGGACCACCTCCATGCCCATGACGTAGTCACGGGTAACGCCGTATTTGAGGCCGCGCAATCCTCCTGAGTTGTTCGCGACATTGCCTCCGATGGTGGAGATCTTCATGGAGCCCGGGTCGGGCGGGTAAAACAGGCCATGCGGCAGCGCCGCGTCGTCAATGGCCTTTGTAATGACCCCTGACTCGGCGAGAAGGGTGAGATTCGCCGGATCCACTTCGAGAATTCGGTTTAGATGCACAAGGCAGAGGACGATACCACCTTCCACCGGGACACTCCCGCCGGAGAGGCCCGTCCCATTGCCCCGCGTCACGACGGGAAATCCGGCCGTGCGGGCAAAACGCACCACCTCCGCGACGGCTTCGCAGGTTTTCGGGAGGACGACACAGGCGGCGCCGTGTTTCAGCGCGGCGGTACCATCGAAGCCGTAAGGTATGAGGTCCTCGGGTTCGGTGAGCACGTTTCCAGGCCCGGCGATCTCGCGCAGACGCTGGATCGCAGAGGGAGGAAGTGAGCCGACAGGGGCGGCTTGGGGGACAGAAGTCATGTCCCATGAGATAGACGGGATCGGGTCGAATCTCAAGGACGGGATGCGGTCGAAATGATCCGCTCAGGAGGCAGGCCGCAGTTCTTCCCAGACCTCCCCGAAGGCCCGCGCCGCGAGAGCGAGATCCGCTTCGCTGTGTGCTGCCGAAACCTGCGTGCGGATGCGCGCCTTGCCCTGAGGAACCACAGGGAAAAAGAATCCGATCACATACACACCCTTCGCCAGCAGCCGCGAAGCCATCTCTGCGGCCAAGGTCGCCTCGCCGAGCATCACCGGCACGATGGGATGTTCGCCAGGGAGCAGGCTCAGCCCCGTCTTCTTCATCTCGGCCCGGAAAAATGCGGTGTTGGATCGCAGCCGATCAGTCAACTCGCTCGATTGGGTCAGGAGATCGAGCGCCTTCAGCGATCCCGCGACGATGGCGGGCGCAACCGTGTTGGAAAACAGATAGGGCCGCGAGCGCTGGCGCAGCAGATCGATGATCTCGCGACGACCGCTCGTGTAGCCTCCGCTCGCCCCTCCGAGGGCTTTTCCGAGGGTGCCGGTGAGGATGTCAATCCGGCCCATCACCTCTCGATACTCGTGTGTCCCCCGCCCTTTCGCTCCGATCACGCCGACGGCATGCGAATCGTCGACCATCACCGAGGCATCGTAGCGGTCGGCGAGATCACAAATCGTCCGGAGGTCCGCAATGGATCCATCCATGGAAAACACCCCGTCGGTGGCAATGAGCCGGAAACGCTGCGACTGGGCCTCCTTCAGGGCAGACTCGAGTTCATCGAGGTTTCCGTTGCTGTAGCGATAGCGTTTTGCCTTGCAGAGCCGAATCCCGTCGATGATGGAGGCATGGTTCAGCGAATCGGACAAGATCGCATCCTCCTCGCCGAGGATGGTTTCGAACAACCCGCCATTCGCGTCAAAACACGACGAATAGAGGATCGTATCCTCGGTGCCGAGGAACTCGCTGAGGCGCTCCTCGAGTTCCTTGTGAATCGTCTGCGTGCCGCAGATAAAACGCACCGAGGAAAGCCCATAGCCCCATCGGTCGAGGGCTTCGTGAGCCGCAGCGATCACATCGGGATGATCGGCGAGACCGAGATAGTTGTTGGCGCAGAGATTGATCACTTCCCGTTCGCCATCGCCGCCAGCGCCCGCGACAGTCCCGACATGAGAGGACTGCGGCGTCGTGAGAATGCGCTCGCTCTTGTAGAGGCCGGCGGAGCGGAGCGACTCGATCTGCGCCGCGAGATGGGATTGATAGGGTGTATGCATGGCCTGACAAATCACCATTTCAGAATCACCTTTCCGGACTGGCCGCCCTTCATCACCTCGAAACCCCGCTCGAACTCCTCGTAAGGGAATCGATGGGTGATGACGGGTCGGAGATCGAGCCCGCCCTGGAGCATGACGGTCATCTTGTACCACGTATCATACATCCTCCGACCGTAGATTCCCGAGATCGTGAGCATGTTGAAGACGACCGTATTCCAGTCTATCGCAATCTCCTCGGCGGGGATCCCGAGCATCGCGACTTTGCCGCCATGACAGAGATTCGCGAG
>CALDKL010000648.1 GCA_937898895.1 uncultured Verrucomicrobiae bacterium
GAGGGTGTAGCCGACCGCGAGCTTGGCCGCGATCTTGGCGATGGGGAAGCCGGTCGCCTTCGAAGCGAGCGCCGAGGAACGCGAGACGCGCGGGTTCATCTCGATCACGATCATGCGGCCCGTGTCGGGATTGACGGAAAACTGGATGTTCGATCCGCCCGTCTCGACGCCGATCTCGCGGATCACGGCGAAGGAGGCGTCGCGCATGATCTGGTATTCGCGGTCGGTCAGGGTCTGGATGGGGGCGACGGTGATCGAGTCACCGGTGTGCACGCCCATGGGATCGAGGTTCTCGATCGAGCAGATGATGACGCAGTTGTCGGCCTTGTCGCGCATCACCTCCATCTCGTATTCCTTCCAACCGAGGAGCGACTCCTCGATGAGGACCTCGGTGACGGGTGAAAGATCGAGTCCACGGGTGACGATCGCCTCGAATTCCTCGCGATTGTAGGCGATGCCGCCACCGGTACCCCCGAGGGTGTAGGCGGGGCGGATGATGAGGGGGAACGTGCCGATCTCTTCGCGGACGAGATGGGCCTCCTCCATGGTGTGGGCCACGCCCGACTGGGGCATATCGAGGCCGATCTTGATCATCGCATTCTTAAAGGCGAGGCGGTCCTCACCCTTCTCGATGGCATCGGGTTTCGCCCCGATCATGCGCACGCCGTGTTTCTCGAGAATGCCGCGACGGTGCAGCTCCATCGCCGTGTTCAGCGCGGTCTGCCCCCCGAGAGTGGGCAGGAGCACGTCGGGCTGCTCCTTGATGAGGATCTTCTCCACGATCTCCGGGGTGATTGGCTCGACGTAGGTGCGGTCGGCGAATTCCGGATCGGTCATGATCGTGGCCGGATTCGAATTCACCAGGACAACCTCGTATCCCTCTTCCTTCAGCGCCTTGCAGGCCTGCACTCCGGAATAGTCGAATTCACAGCCTTGACCGATCACGATGGGACCGGAGCCGATCAGGAGAATCTTGTGAATCGAGGAATCACGGGGCATGCAGGTTTGCGGATAAAATTTGTCACCCCTTGCATGAGGCGCGGTGATTGGCAAACAAGAAACCAGGGATTTGTCGCAAACTGGCAAAGGACCGCTTTTGCCGAAAATCCCCCCGACTTTCCGCTTGAAAAGCGGTCGGTTTCTTCCGAACATGCGGGTTCGAAACGACACGACATGAGACGCTCAGCTTTCTCCCTCGCCTTCCTCTTTGTACTCCTCGCGGGATCCGCCACGGCCCAGGAAGCCGTCGTCGTGAAATCCACGTCCTCGAAACCGAAGCCGGAGATCCCGCCTCCGTGGCGCTGCCACTTCCCGCGCAAGGACCGGAGCTTCTGCAAGGTCTTCCCCAATTTTTCCCGTCGTCACGAGATCTGCGATCCCGCCCTGCTCGGGCACATTGAATGGTGTCGCGAGGATGTGACCATCACCGACCGGGACGACTGTGGCAATTTCGAGACCTACGAAGCCGTCACCATCACCTATCGGGAGGTCTTTGAAAACGGTGCCTGGGGCCGGAAATTCCGAAAGACCTATCGCAAGGAGCCGACGATCGTCACTCCGGCGCTGCTGGCTAAAGGAGTCGTCAAATAGCCTGCCCTGCCCGGACGCCGATCGGATATGGAACTTGATCTCACCGGCGGCGAATATCTCGCGCGAGCTTATCGGCTTCTCGCCGGATTGGTGACTCCGCGCCCCATCGCCTGGGTCACGACGATGGGAGAACAGGGGCAGGTGAACGCGGCTCCCTTCAGCTTTTTCAACCTGCTCGGCACCAAACCGCCCATGCTCGGTTTTGCGCCCGGTGATCGCCAACCCGGCATCCCCAAAGACACCGCGCGAAATCTCCGCCGCACCCGCGAATTTGTCGTGAACCTCGTCGACGAGGCCTGTGCCGAGGCGATGAATCTGACTTCGTCGGGAGTCGCCCCCGAGGTCAGCGAACTCAATCTGGCCGATCTCCATACCACATCGAGCCGCACGGTGGCCGTGCCCCGTATCGCCGAAGCTCCCGTGGCCCTCGAATGCACCGAATGGGCGACGCTGGAGATGGGAGAGAATCGCCTGGTTGTCGGGGTGATCCACCACCTCTACGTCCGCGACGGACTTCTCGACCCGCAAACTCTGCTCGTGAATCCCGAGGCATTCCGTCCGATCGGACGCATGGAGGTGCCCAACGGCTACTGCCGCACTCGTGACCGCTTCCAGTTGCCGCAACCGCGCTGAGTCCGCGATTCGGGAACCGGACAACTCTCCGATTTTTCTAAATTTATTTGGCAAAGTGAAATAATTCGCTTCCATTTGGCAAACCCTTCGGCAGGATCGTGATGGAAGATGGATCACGGCTCCGCCCCCGTTTTTCCCATCCCCGCCACCGTGGCCGACAGCGTGACAGATCAGCTTGGAAAAAACTACTTCCAGACCCGGGAGAAGTTGAGCGCTGCCATCGCCTCGCTCGCCCAGCTCGGGCGGGAGAGCGGGATCAGTCCGGCCCGCCTCGCCCTGCTCAAGAACCTCATTGCCAATCTCGAGGACCCCTTTCTTTTTGTGGTGGTTGGCGAAGTGAACGCGGGCAAGTCATCGCTCCTCAACGCTCTCTTCGGCGAAGATTTCTGCACGGCCGATGTCATCCCTACGACCGAGCGCATCGCTTTTTTCAAACACGGGGCGGAACCGCACGAGTTCGATTTTTCCGAGGACATTGTCGAAGTCTTCCGACCGAACGCCTTTCTCAGAGACTTCAACCTCGTCGATACGCCCGGGACAAATTCGATCGAGGCGGGGCACCAGCAGATCACCGAGCAGTTTCTGCCAATGGCCGATCTCGTGCTGTTTGTCTTTTCGGTGACCAACCCGTGGGGAGCCTCGACCTGGGAGTTTGTCGACCGCATCCACCACCAGTGGCGGAAGAAGATCGTCTTCATCCTGCAGCAATGCGACCTGCGCACCGAGGAGGAAGTCGCCGCGATCCTCGAGCACCTCCAGAAGACCGCACACCACCGCTTTGGCCAGCATTTCCCCACCTTTGCGGTCTCGGCAAAAAAAGCCTTTCTCGCGAAGACTGCGGGGCCGGGCGATGCGGAGCTTTCCCGCAAGAGCGGCATCGAGGGGCTGGAGCGCTACATCGCCGGTGTCGTCGAGTCGTCCGAGCCGCGCCTCATCAAACTCATCCACGCGTGGCGGGCGGCCTGCTACGTGCTCGGCGAGATCAAGGAGAAACTCGGGGCCGCCTCCGAGATCATCCGTGCCGACGACGAACTCCTCAGCGAACTCGAGCCCGCCTGCCGCACCCAGCAGGAACGCACCCTGAAAAAATGTGAGCCTCTCTTCGAGGCCTTTGACCAGAGCTTCGTGGCCGCCGGGCTCCAGGCCGAGCCGCTCCTCGATTCCGAATTCCGCGTCGTCTCCGCCCTGATGCCCCGGCGCAAGAGCGCCGAGGAGATCGAAGGTCTCATTTTCGCCACGACGATGAAAGCCGTGCGCCGCAGCATCGGCGCGGGTGCCAACGCGGTGAAGGAGGACGTCGCCCACCTCTGGGAGCGTGTCTCCGAGGCGATGCAGGAGCATTTCAATCTCGAACTCAGCGTCGGTGAAGACGGCAGCCCCGACTGGACCCCCGCCCATCGGCGGATCGAAGAAAAAGTCGAGGAGGCCACGGCGGCGGCCCTGCGCGAGCTGAACCTGCGCGACCAGCTCGGCGGACTCTTCGCCCGCCGCAGTCGCACAATCTGGGCCTTTATCTTTGCGGCGGTCCTCACCGCCCTCGGAGCCGTCATTCTCATGATGCTCAAGGTGACACCGTGGGATGCCGTCACCTTCGGTGTCGCTTCGATCTTCCTCATCATCGGAGCCGTCATCGGATCCCAGTCGCTGAAACGCGCCCGCGCCTTCTACACCTCGATTCTCGACCGCCACCGCGACCTCCTCGCAAAACAACAACGCCGCGCCTTCACCACCGGAACGAGTGCCTTTTATCAGGATTTTCTCGCTCTCTTCGAGCCGCTCCGCAAAGTCTGTCGCGAGCATCGCGAGCGCTACGAGCCACAGTTGCGCGTGATCCAGTCGACCGAGTCCGCCCTCGCCGAACTCGAGCGCATCCTCGCCCCCGTCGAGAAAGCCATCAACTCGCGGAAATAGTCGAGGCGGTGTCGGCGAAGGCTCTCTCGCTGAGATCGCAGAGGAGGTGGCCGGCAATGAGGTGACATTCCTGCACCCGGGCCGTCACGGGCGAAGGAACCGCCAGGGTGAGATCCGCAAACTCAGCACAACGCCCCCCGTCCTGCCCCGTAAAGGCGAAGGTTCCGATGCCCTCGGCACGCGCGAACTCCAACCCGCGCACGACGTTTGCACTGTTTCCCGAGGTCGAGATCCCGACGACGAGATCACCCGGTCGGCACAGCGCCTCAACCTGGCGAGCGAAGACCGCCTCAAACCCGAAATCGTTGGCACAGGCCGTCAGCGCCGAACTGTCCGTAGTGAAGGCGAGCGAAGCGAGCCCGCGACGGTTCCGGGTAAAACGCACCGTGAACTCCGTGGCGAAATGCTGCGAATCCGCCGCGCTGCCACCGTTGCCGAAAAAACAGATTTTTCCTCCGGAGCGCAGACAGGCCACGGTGCGAGCCGCCATTTCCCCGAGGACGCCCAGGCACTGGTCCCGGAAGCGCACCACGGTGGCCTGGTGATCTTCGAGGGTCTCACGGATAATGCGGTCGTTGTCGATCATGAGCTACCTTAAACGAATCACGAGGGCACTCCTTGGGGAAAATCGCGGGCGATCGCCTCGAGCAGTTCCTCGCGTTCAATTGGCGTCGTCCCCAGCTTGCCCACGACGATGCTGCTCGCGAGATTGGCCACCCTCGCCGCGATCGCCGGCGCGAGTCCCGAGCAGAGTCCCAGCGTATAGATCGCAATCGCGGTGTCCCCCGCGCCCGAAACATCAAAGACCTCGCGGGCCTTTGCCGGGATATGGGTCGGTCGATCACACCCTCTCGCAAAGACGAGCATACCCTGTTCACCCAGAGTCAGCAGGACCTGGCCACATTCCCACTGTTCGAGGAGGCGGGTTCCGGCCTCGATGAGAGGTTCGTCCTCGAGCGGGGGAACTCCCGCGTCGCGGTGGACGTCCTCCATGCCCGCGCAGGCGAAGGCCTCCGCTCGATTCGGTTTCACAGCGGTCACGCCCCGCCATTCGATCGGGTTGCCGGGCTTCGGATCGACCGTGACCGGGATGCCGCGCCCGACGGCAGCGGCGAGGAGACCGGAAACGAGATCCTGGGTGATGAGCCCTTTCCCATAATCCTCGAGAACGATCCCGTCGATGCGGGGCAGCACTCCGTCGATGCGCGAGACGAGGTCCGCCGCGAGTTCAGGGGAGAGGCGGCGACGCTTTTCGCGGTCGATCCGCACCACCTGCTGATGCCGGGCGACGACGCGGGTTTTTGTGATGGTGTGGTATTCCTCCCGGCGCAGACACAGGGAAATGCCGATCCCATTTTCGGCAAGCGTCTCCTCGAGGAGCGATCCGTCGGCATCCTGGCCATAGAGTCCCGCCAGCTCCACGGCCGTACCGAAGGGGACCATATTCCGCGCCACATTTGCCGCCCCCCCGGGGAAGCGCGATTCGCTCTGCACCTCCACCACCGGCACCGGAGCCTCCGGAGAAATCCGCGAGACGCTTCCCCAGATGAACCAATCCAGCATCACATCCCCCACGACGAGAATGCGGCTGGCGGCAAAGCGGTTGAGCAGAGTCTCCGGAGTCAGGGTCACTTCCGACATAGTTTCCCGTAGGGTAGGGCGGAGAATGCGGATTGCAAAGGGTTGAACCAAAAAACGGGAACGGCCAACCACAGAAGGCACCGAAGACACGGAATCAGAGAGAAGAGAGGGATGGGATGTGTTCACTCGATGAGTGAATTGGACTCCGCCGCATTTCCTTGATTTGTCCGTGGTTCCGTGGTTCCCCATCTTCGGATTCAGATTGAAAGCCGCAGCCCCGGAACCGGTCCGGCAGAAGCGCGATGACGCAAGTTGTCCGATCCGCCAAAGCACCGGACCCTTCCGACATGAGTCGATCAGGATTCTTCCCAAATTGCGAAGGAGTCGCCCGCCGGAATTTTCTTCAAACCGGACTGGGTGCGCTGGGGGGCGTCGGCCTTTCCCAGATCCTTGGGCTTCGGGCTGCCTCCGCGTCCGAGTCATCCACACTTCCCTCTGCCGGATCGAAGACTCGCTGCATCTTCATCTGGCTCGACGGCGGCCCGTCGCACTACGAGACATTTGATCCCAAACCCGAGGCTCCCTCCGAGATTCGCGGAGAGTTCAAGTCGATCCCGACCTGCGTGCCCGGCGTGCATTTCTCGGAAAAATTCCCCCGCCTGGCCAAATCCCTCGATCTCTTCACGGTGGTTCGCTCCATCGCCCATGTGCAGAACAACCACGGAGCGGGAAATCACTACCTCATGACCGGGTCTCCCACGCCGGTGCCGGTCGGCTGCGGGGCCTTTGTCACCTTTCATCCCAGCTACGGTTCGGTCGTGAGCCATCACCGCCGCGTCCCGTATGGCCTGCCCGCCTACGTCTCGACCCCCCGGGTCTCGCGTTCGGGTGGTCCCAATTTCCTCGGGGCACAGAATGCGCCGTTTGTCATCGCCGACAATCCCGAAAGCAAGAGCTTCCGCGTCCGCGACGTCACCCTGCCGAAGGAAATCGCGGACGGCCGCGCCAAGTCGCGAGTCGAATTGCGCCGCTCGCTCGATACCCTCCGCCGCGTCACCGACACCGCCGCCGAGGACCCGGCCGTGTCCTTTGATGAGTACTACGCTCGCGCGTTTGACCTGGTGACCTCCGAAGAGGCCCAGAAGGCCTTCGATATTTCGCTCGAACCCGAAAAAACTCGCGCGGAATACGGTCGCAACGACTTTGGCCAGCGCCTCCTCCTCGCCCGTCGCCTCACCGAGGTCGGCGTGCCCTTCGTCACCGTCTACGACGGAGGTTGGGACGACCACCGTTCTCTCTTCGAGAACTACAAGAAGAACAAGGCGGAGAAAATCGACCTGGGCGTCAGCGCTCTCCTGCGGGATCTGGCGCAGCGCGGCACCCTCGAGAACACAATGGTAATCATGCTCGGCGAATTCGGGCGCACGCCGAAGGTCAACAAGGATGCCGGACGCGACCACTGGTCCTTCGCAATGAGTGTGCTCATGGCCGGAGCCGGCATTCCCGGTGGCCAGATCGTCGGCGCCACCGACGTGAAGGGCTACTATGCCAACGAGAGCATCTACGCACCCGAGGATTTTGCGGCGAGCCTCTACACAAAAATGGGCATCAATCCCGAGACGATCCTGCAGGACACGAACAACCGTCCCATTCAGCTCGTCAACAAGGGTCGCCTCATCAAGGAACTCTTTGCCTGACCCAGGGACGTGAACGGTGGTCAGCTCATCGCCCTCTTTTTCGCGGCGGTGCCGTGGTTCGCTGCGGCCGCTCCGCCCAGCCTCGATTCGGCATTTCCTCCGGGGGGCCGACAGGGTGGGGAGTGCGACCTGACCCTCTCGGGCAAGCTCGATCCCTGGCCCTGTGCGATCTGGTTTTCCGAGAAGGGTATCACCTTTGTCCCCGATCCCAAAAAGCCGGGTTCCGGGAAGCTGAAGATCGCCGCATCCGTGCCCGTCGGCCCCGTCCTGATGCGGGCTTTCAATGCCGAGGGCGCGAGTGCACCGCTGATTTTCATCGTCGGCGATCAGACCGAGTTGCTCGAGGAGGAGAAAGACAACAGCACTCTCGCCGCCGCCATGCCGCTTGATCGGGCGAAGCTGCCCTTCGTCATCAATGGCACTCTTTCGACCGGGGGCGAGCTGGACGCCTTTCGCATCGCCCTCGAAAAAGGAGAGACGCTCCACGTCCGCGTCGAGGCCTATGGGTTGCGCTCGATGGTCGACCCGGCCGTGCACATTCACAGCCCGAGCGGACATCGGCTCGCCCTGGCCCATGATGGGCCGACCAATCTCGATCCCCTGCTCTCGTTCACGGCGGAGGATCGGGGTGAATATCTGGTTTCCCTGGCCGGATTTTCCCATCCCCCGGCCGCCAGCGTGGCCTATACCGGTGCGAAAAACGCCCACTATCGGCTCAGCCTGGCCCTGAAGCAGGAACAGATTCCGGCCCGTCTCCGTCCCGCAGGGATTGGCCCCGACGCGCCCACCCCCGATTTGATTCCGGGCAAACCGCTCGTGGCCACGCTGAAGGAAAAGGGCAAACCCAACCGACATCCCGTAACGGTGAAAAAGGGCGACAAGCTCCTCCTCCGCGTCGAGGGGCGAACGCTCGGATTTCCCATCGATCCGGTCCTCCGCATTCTCCAACCGAATGGCTCCGAGATCCGCAGGGAGGACGACACCAACCGATCGCCCGATCCGGAATCTCTGTGGACCGTGGCGGCGGACGGTGTCCACATGATCGAAGTCTCCGACCGCTATGGCCGGGCCGGATCGGAAATGCGGTATCGCCTCAGCGCCGGGCCCGCTTCTCCCGATTTTTTGGTTTCGATGGACAAGGCGCAGGCCACCCTGGAGCGCGGCAAGCCCCTCGAATGGAAAGCCACCGTCACCCGGATCCGCGGGCACACCGGGGAACTGACCCTGGCCCTTTCCGGCCTGCCCGGCGGTATCACCCTGAAAGGACCGACGCAGATTGCGGAGACGGGCACCGAAGCCGTTCTCCGGCTCGAAGCCGCCCCGGATGCGCCCGGATTCAGCGGTCCCATTCGGGTGCTGGTGCGGGAAAAGAAGGGCGAGCATCCGATGGAGAGGATCGCCGCGTTCTCGCTGAAGAACGAGAACCAGCGGGGGCCCTATGCCCTCGACGAGGTGAAGAATCTCTGGTTGACCCTCCCCCCTCCTGCCGGGAAGAAGGAACCCTGAGCTGCGTTTCCGTCGACCCGTTCGCGGCGAGGCACGCGCTGGATTTCCCGCAGGGCCGATTGAGATCGGACCGCCCCAAGGGGAGCCCAGGTGGATGAGGAGAGGCCCCCATCGAGAGGGGCGCAGCAAGTTCCGCCGAAGAAGAGGCGGGACGGCTCAAGGATAGGCCTTCACCCGCGTGATGGTGCAGTTGGGCAGGGCTTGTTTCAGCTCCTTCACCTGCGCCTCGGTCACCTGGCTCTCGGGGAGTTCGAGGGTGGTCAGGGTTTCGAGTTTGCCGAATTCCGGGATTGCCGCTGGCTCGATCAGGATGCCGTTGTCCCGGATGGTGAGTTTTTTGAGGGAACGGAGGCGGCGCAGGGTGGCGAAATCGGCTGCGGTCAGCGCGCCCCGGCCGATGGTCAGCTCTGAGAGTTCGCGGCAACGGGCGATGGCTTCGAGGTGCGCGGGGGTGATCGTCGCCTGAAAAAGACTGAGTTTCTTGAAACCTTGGTTCATCTCCGCCAGGGCGGTGGCGGTGACCTCGCCCCGGAAAAAGACACTTTCGAGATCCGGGAAACGCTTGAAAGCCAAGACCGCCGCCTCGCTGGAATCGTCTTCCGGTTTGCCTACCATCAATTCCCGAAGCGTTTTACCAAGACTCGGGTGAAGGGCGGCCAAGGTCGCGCCGGAAATGGTAGCTTTGGGCATTTGCAGACCTTTCAACTGATCCAAGGCCCCCAGTTGTTTCAGAATGGCATCGGATTGGTCTCCATCAAGGTAAAGCACCTTGAGCTTCACGAAACGATTCAGGACGGCGCCTTGTTCCACCAGAAGGCGAGACCCGAAACCCAACTCTTCCAGCTCGGCGCAGTTCAGCAGTTGTTCCAAATTGGCGAAAGGAGCACTGCTCGATGGCAGTCGCAGGATCTTCAAATGCCGGAGCGAGGTGATGGCCGCCAAATCCTCCGGTGTCACGGCTGAATATCCGGGAACAGCCAGGTGATTCAGGAGCGGGCAGTTTTGGAAGGGCGCCAGCGAGGTGATTTCAGTTCGGGTTCCATCGAAGTTAAAGCGGCGAAGCTCCCGGGCCTGAATCACCGCTTGCACATCCGCGTCCGTGATGGGTCGGCCATTGCGTTCGGGCCAACTGAAGTTCCACAGCTCGAAATCGCCATCGGGAAGCGGTTCTCCAGGATGAAACCCTTTTTCCACTCCATTGATCCCCAAGCCGACGGTGGCGCCGGCTTTCAGCGCGTATTCCGCCGCCGCTCGGGAGAGCTTGGGATCGGGTCGCACTCGCTCGGACTTCTGCTCGTTGTCGGTGGGCGGCGCACCTTTCGCGGCGCTGCTGCCTGGCCCAGGCGCGGCGGCGGCGACCGCTGTGTCCGGCGCTGCCGGCGGCGACTCAAGCCGCTCGCGATATTCCCGCACGGTCTTCGCGTGGGCGACGCGGTCTTGCTTCGTCAAGGCGATCTCCAGTTGCTTGAGCCGGACGCCCAGCGGGTCAGTCAGGGCCTTCAGGTTCTCGGCGCGGGCCGTCTCCAGCTTTGCCAAGGCCTCGCGGTAGATGCCGCGCAGCTTTTTGAGCGACTCGGGCGCGGCGGGATCGACCTCGGGCGGCACACCGCCGCCCGAGGCGATGCTTTTTTTCTCCTGCTCCAGGGTGATCACACCATCGAGATTCCCCGCGGTCTTCTCGGCGGCGATGGCCCGGTCGAGACCGCCGAGGTAGTTGGCATTGAGAGCGGCGAGATCTTTCTCGAAGGGCGCGGTCACGCGCTGGGCGGTGAGCTGCCGGAGCTGGTCGTCCAGCGTCTTCAGCTCAGGGATGGCGGCGAGGGCGTCGGCGGCTTTGGTCTGCTCCTGGGCCTGCTCCATTTTTGGCTGCTCCTGCTTTGCGGCGAGGGCGCGGAGGTCGTTGCCTTTCTCATCCACGCCGAGAATGCGCAGCGCCTCGGCCTCGGGGATGCCGTCGAGGTTGATGACTTCGATGTCGCGGATGGAGTCCCGCGACTGAGCGGAATACAAGGAAGGGCGCAAATCGGCCTTTATCTCATTGGGCGGGAGACTTGCCAAATACAGGGTTTCATTCACTCTCCCGATCAATCGCGGCCCGATGCGCAGAATTTCCAAATTTGTCTCAGCGCCCGTTTCCTTGCTCGGCAAGGAAAAAGTCTGGAGCGTGGAGTTGGAAGCTCCAGTCAAATTTTGTTTCCAGAGGTTTCCATTTTCATTACCAAAATGGAGTTTGTAGATCCACGATTTCGTTCTCAGTTCGAGGTCGATCCCATGCTGCTCATCGGACGCTTCCCGCCGTATTCGGAGGCGTATCCCGCCGTGAGTCATCACCAAGTCGGGTTGTTTAACCCGCATTTCTCATACCCCGAAGCGTTTTCACGATCACTCCGCTGTTTTTT
>CALDKL010000649.1 GCA_937898895.1 uncultured Verrucomicrobiae bacterium
AGGACTACCCGAAGCGCCAGGAGCAACTCAAGGACGCCCTCGAAAAAATCAAAACCGCCGAGATGGCTTCCGAAAAAGCCAATCTCCTTCGGGCCAACGGCGATGTCTTCGGTGCATGGGAAACGGTCGAATTGGCCGTCGCAAACCTGCCCGGTGACATCAAGCTCAATGCCCTGCGGGGCGAACTAGCCGGGAAAGGAGCAGAATTTGTTGCGGCCATCAACAAGGCCAAGGAAGCCGAAGCCCGCAAAGACCTCGGATTCAGCCTGAGCTGGTATGCTGTGGCCCAGCGTTACTACCCCGCCAGCCAGATGGCCAACGAAGCCATCGAGCGCATCAGCAAAGAGCTTCTTGGCGAATCCAAGCCCATTGATCAGGCGAGCCTTTGAAGACGGGAGGACCACGTATTGCATGGATAACTCGGATGAATTGATAGCTACGGCGTCCTGCTTTCTTCTCCGTGCCATCTGTGAGATCCGTGGTTAAACGTGCCTTAGCGATTCGAACCCGAACTCTGCGGTTCATCACCCTTACTCTCGCAGGCTTGGTTGTCGTCAGTTCTGCATGGGTCTTTCCTAATTTTGAAACAGCCCAGATCCGATGGGCTGACGGTTCGACCGAGATCGACCAGTGGCCTTGGATTACAGGAGGGGATGCACAACGTGGGAGATTCTTCCTCAAGACGAGTGTCAATCTATCGTTTCTCCATCCTCGAAAGTTTTTGATCGTTGCTGATGACGAACTCCGGGAAGTCGAGGTCAATGGCCAAACTGTCGGCAATGCAGGGATGCCCATCAAGTTTGACCAGTTCCACCCGGCACTCCTCGACCTTGGAAGCGGCCTGCGGCTGGGAGCCAACGAGATCAACTTCGAGATGGCGAATCTCGACGGCCCCGCCGGTCTGCGGATCCACGTTCATCCGCTTGACCCGCTCTGCTTGGCATGGACGGTTGCGCTCATTTCACTTGCCGGATCGGGCACTCTCCTCCTGAGCCGAGCCCATCCGGGGACTCTTGGCGGCTGGTGCGGCGGAGTTCTGTTCACGGGGATCGCACTCCGTATCCTTTATTGGGTCGCCACGCCGTATTACCTCCGCGCCTACGATTGGGGAGGGCATCTTCAATTCCTCCGTTACGTGGCGGAGCATCTGGCCCTGCCGCCGGCTGATCATGGTTGGGAAACGCATCAGCCTCCTCTTTACTACATGCTCGGTGGGCTGTGGATGCGGCTGACCGGTCAGACAACATGCTCCTGGCTCTATGGTCAGTGGTCGGCTTTTGCCCTAGTTCTTTCAGTCTCGTCCCTTGTCGTTGGGACTCTGATCGGTCAAAAGCTATTCCCGAACCGCATGGAACCCCGCGTGAGTTTCCTCGCAATCCTCGCATGCTTCCCGGCACTGGTCTTTTATTCTGCGCGAATCAGCAATGACACGCTTTTTGCCTTTCTGAGCCTCCTTTGGCTGTGGCTTTTGCTGAAATGGTGGGAGTCCCCTTCCTGGCGCACATGGTTTCTGGTTGTCGGGTGTGTGGGCGTAGCCTTTCTGGTGAAAAACGGTGCCTTGGTGCTTGCTGGTGCGACCGTGCTGTGCGCGGCAATCCGCTTGCGGTCCATTATACCTACGGTCAAGGCGGTTTCAATTCTCGCTTCGGCAGTTGTGCTGTTCTCCGGATGGTATCAGATTCCTCGCGCTCTTTCTGCCTCCGATCCATCTTCGTTCGTCATCGGAAAGTATCACCTGCTGGAGGAGGAATTGCGCGTTGGCGGGAGTCTCCCGAACATGCTCATATTCAATCCGATTGCTGTGTTACAGATTCCGTTCAACCATCCTTGGATTGACGACTACAGGAGGCAGTTCTTCCCTGAATACTTTTTTAAGTCGGCCCTCTTCGGGGAATGGGCCTGGGGCCGACACCTTCTTTTTCCGGCTCGGCTTCTCGTGCTGGCCGCCTTTATTCTGATGATCGTAGCTGTTCTTGGCTTGCTGACCGCAATTCGAGATCGCTATTGGGCCTCTTGGCCACTTGTCATTGCGTCCGCGAGCATGGTCGCTGCACAGGCGGCTTACGTCATGAAGGAGCCCTTTTCCTGCAATCAGGACTTCCGTTTTTTCGTCGCACTCACCATCCCTCTCGCTGCCTTTGCCGCGCTGGGTGCCTCACGCCTGCCGGGGGGAAATCTTGTCATCGCGCTCTTCTGTGCCGCCTCGGCGAGCTTCCTCATTCCACTTCTTTATGCGTGAGAATACAGAACCACGGATTGCACCGATGACACGGATAAAAAGAAGAGCGACACGCAAGAGACCGGAGGGACTTTTTCCTCAAGCCTACGGTCCATTCCATCCTCCCGCTTCCCATCCGTGTAATCGGTTAAATCCATGGTCGAATTTGCTCCAGATTTTTCGCTCCCCTTGATTTTCAAATGTTACAATTTTGTCGCAATTCGAAGCGCGCACTTTTGAATGCGCTGGAAGTACGTGCAGCAGAGTCCATTGCGCAGATAATTGAGGATTGAAAGCGCTCGATAAAAAATTGCTCTATTGGGGTTGACGGATCACCAGCTCGCGGGCAATCTCCACGCGTTCAGAATCACGTTTTTAAGAAAGTCAAACGAAAATCGTACAAGCGAAAGCCACAAAACCATGAATAATCGCACGACATTGATTGGACTCGGAGCCTTTGCAGCCTGCCTCTGGCTGGTAGCCGTCACCACCTACGCCTCGCAGGTTAAACGCGAGGGCGACGGAATCAAGCCGATCCAAATGCAGAACGTTTCTTGTTCATCCAGTTCTTCCAGCGGAGGAGGAGAGTAGGGCGTCGTTTTTAGATCGAGAACGCCAGCCGAGGCACCCCCCACCGGAAGCTGGCAAACAAAAAACTGACTTCGAATGAACACAGGGGGACACAGTTTGATGAATAGAAGCGGGAGGCATTTGCGCTTCCAGCCTTCTTTTCCCCCATCTGTGTCATCCATGCCATCTGCGGTTAGATGCCTTCTCCTTGGCTCCATCTTTCTCCCCTCCGTGGTTTTCGGCTGTGGGATTGGGTGGACGGAGCCCAAGAGCCACTTCGAAGGAGTGGATTACCAAGGCCACGTCATGCACGTTGAGAAACTGGGTGATCTTCACGCAGGTAAGGGGCTCTCCCTGCCCAT
>CALDKL010000650.1 GCA_937898895.1 uncultured Verrucomicrobiae bacterium
ACGCGGCAAAGATCTCGGAGACGGTGCGCATGTCCCCGACTACGGACCTTACGCAAAGACGGACTGGCCCGATCCGGACAAGGGCCACGCCGCGATGATCACTCGGCTCGACAGCTACGTGGGGCGGATGCTCGATCAACTCGATCTGCTTGGCCTCGCCGAAAACACGCTCGTCATTTTTACGAGCGACAACGGCCCTCACAATGAGAGCAAACACCATCTCGAACGCTTCGACCCGAACGGCCCCTACTCCGGAATCAAGCGCAGCCTCACCGACGGAGGCATCCGCGTGCCGTTGATCGCCTGGTGGCCGGGCACGGTGAAGCCGACCGTCTCCGATCATGTCGGCTATTTTCCCGACTGGTTCCCCACCGCCGCCGAGTTGGCGAAGGCGGAGCCGCCCGATTCTCTCGATGGCATCAGTCTCGTTCCCGTTCTTACGGGGCGGCCCGGGGATCAGAAGAAACACGAATTCCTCTACTGGGAATTCCACGAAGGGGGCTTTCGCCAGGCGGGCCTCTACCAGGGGCGCTGGAAGGGCATTCGCGAAGGCAGGCCCGATGCACCGGTGAAGCTGTACGATCAGGAGAGCGATGTCGCCGAGGAACACGATGTGGCGACGGATAACCCTGACATTGCCGCAAGAATCGGAGACTATCTGACGACAGCCCGCACCCCGTTGGCGGAGTGGGAGCCGCGCTGGAAGGGGAAGAAGTAGGAGGGGTATGCCATTTTTTTCGAAACTCCGTCCTTTCCCCCGAGTTTGTAGTCCGCGTATCCTCCGGCTCCCGACACAACCCTCTCGACCCATGCGCACGACCCTCTTCGCTCTCGGCCTTCTGTTCCTCTTCGGGACCGCGCCTGCGGCGGACCGGCCGAATGTGCTCTTCCTCATTTCCGACGATCTCAACAACTACCTCGGTTGCTATGGCGACACGCGGGCGAAGACTCCCCACATCGACGCCCTCGCCGCGCGGGGAGTGCGTTTCGAGAAGGCCTACTGCGGCTACCCCCTCTGTGGACCGAGCCGGAATTCGCTGCTGACAGGGCTGTACCCGAACAGCTCCGGAATTCTCGCGAATGGCCTCATCTTTCGGCAGACGATTCCCTCGCACCTCAGCTTGCCGCAGGCGTTCCGCCTCGAGGGATACTTCGCCGCCAGAATTGGGAAACTCTATCATTACAACGTTCCGAACTCGATTGGGACAAATGGGCATGATGACCCGGGATCGTGGGAACTGGAGATGAATCCGGCTGGGGTGGATCGCAGGGACGAGACCCCCATTTTTTCCCTGACTCCCGGCCAGTATGGGGGCACCCTGAGTTGGTATGCCTCGCCGAAGAGCGACGAGTTCCATACCGATGCGATGCTGGCAAAGGATGCGGAATGGGTTCTGGAACGCTGTGCGAAGGAACCAAATCGGCCCTTTTTTCTCGCAGTGGGCTTCTATCGGCCGCACACGCCCTACGTGGCTCCCGAAGAACCGTATTTCGGCTATTATCCTCCCGAGTCGATGCGTCCCTATCAAAGTGTGAAGGACAACCCGGCGGAGATCCCTGCCGCCGCACTCGGCAGCTACAAGAAGGATCAGGATCGGCTCACCGAGGAACTGCACCGCAAGTGTGCCCAGGCCTACTACGCGAGCATCAGCTTCATGGATGCTCAGGTGGGTCGGGTCGTCGCGGCACTGGATCGGTGTGGGCTGGCGGAAAACACGGTGATCGTCTTCACGAGCGACCACGGCTACCACATGGGCGAGCACGGGCTCTATCAAAAAATGAGTCTGTTCGAGGGCTGTGCCCGGGTGCCGCTGCTGATTGTGGCTCCGGGCAAAACGAAAGGAGGAGTGGTGAACGAACCGGTCAGTCACGTCGATTTGTATCCGACCCTGACCGAGTTGGCCGGAGTGAAGGCCCCGGCGAATTTGCAGGGACAATCCCTCGTGCCGATGCTGAAGGATCCCGCCGCGAAGGGGCGCGGGTGGGCACTGACCCAGGTGGTGCGCGGGGGCGTCGGCAAAGCCAAGGCGGGTGCGGCGAAAGGTGGGGCCGCCAGGAGCGCGGGGGAAAAATCGTATTTCGGCTACAGCTTACGCACGGATCGTTGGCGCTACACGGAGTGGGACGAGGGCAGGCAGGGCAGCGAACTCTACGATCATGAGAGCGATCCTGCCGAACGGGTCAACCTCGCCGCGAAATCCGAGCACGCCGTGACGGTGGCGGCTCTGCGCAAGACCCTGACGGAGGCGGTGAGAACGACATTTCCGCCCGACGGAGTGAGTCCTGCAGTAAGTGAAGGGCCGATGTGGGCTCCGAATTTGTTCACCCCGTGAGTGGGTCTGCTCATTGCGCGTTTGCCATCACTGCCAGCCATGCACCGAATGAAACTTGCGATTGTTGCCCTCGCCCTCGCCTTGGTCCCGGTCCAAGGGATCGCCGGGAAACCCAATGGGAAACCCAATGTCATTGTCATCCTCGCCGATGACCTGGGCTATGGGGATGTCCGTTGCAACAATGCGGACTCGAAGATTGCGACTCCGAACCTCGACCGGATCGCGAAAGAAGGGATGCGTTTCACCAATGCCCACTCCTCCTCGGGAGTTTGCAGTCCGTCCCGCTATTCTCTGCTGACGGGGCGATACCACTGGAGGTCGCGCCTCCAGAGCGGTGTCCTCGGCGGATTCTCGCTGCCGCTGATTTCGCGGGATCGGCTGACTCTGGCCGGTCTTCTCGCGGGGCAAGGTTACGACACCGCTTGCTTCGGGAAGTGGCATCTCGGAATGGAGTGGCCGCTGAAAGGCGGTGGGGTTGCGGATGATGCGGATGAATTCAACAAGCCCTTCCAGGATGCGAACCTCGTCGACTACACCGCTCCGATCCGGAATGGTCCGGTCGAGCGTGGCTTCGATCACTACTACGGGATCAGCGCCTCTCTCGACATGTTCCCCTTTGTCTGGATCCGGGACCGCCTGCCCACCGAGGTGGCGAGCGTGGAGAAAACGTGGGTGCGAACGGGTCCGGCGGGTCCATCCTTCGAGGCCGTCGACGTGCAACCGGGGATCACGCGAGCGCTCCTGAATTACCTCGGCGAGCGCTCTTCCGAGGCAAAGGCCAATCGACCATTTTTCGCCTACGTGCCCCTCGCCGCGCCCCACACGCCGATCGTGCCGACCCCGGAGTTCCAGGGAAAGAGCGGAATCAATGACTATGCTGATTTCGTGATGCAGGTGGATGCAGACGTGGGCCGGATCCTCGCAGCACTCGATGAGGAAGGCTTGTCGGAAAACACGATCTTGGTGTTTACTTCGGACAACGGCTGTTCGCCTCGTGCGGAGCTCGAGACTCTCGCGGCGGCGGGTCATCATCCCAGTTTCTGCTATCGCGGCTTCAAGGCCGATCTTTATGAGGGGGGGCATCGTGTGCCCTTTTTGGTGCGCTGGCCGGCAAACGTGAAGGCGAATACGGTCGCCGATGCGCTCGTCGGGCAAATCGATCTGCTCGCGACGATGGCGGATTTGTCAGGAACGGATCTGCCGGAGGATGCCGGGGAAGACAGCATCAGCTTCCTACCGGTTCTGTTGGGGCAGGGAAAAGGCTCGCGAAGCAGCATCGTGAGCCAGTCGATCAACGGGAGTTTTGCGATCCGCGACGGGGCATGGAAGCTGTTGCTCTGCCCCGGATCAGGCGGGTGGAGTTTCCCGAAACCGGGCGTGGATGACATCTCCGGGATGCCGGAATTTCAGCTCTACGATCTCGCGACCGACCCCGGCGAGAAACGGAACCTCGTCGGCGAGCATGCCGACCGGGTTGCAAGAATGAAGGGGATGATAGAGGAGGCGATCCGGCGCGGTCGCACCACGTCGGGAGGCGATCTGACGAACGACGTCGAGGTGGCGATGATCAAACCACTCCCCCCGATGAAGCCTAAAAAGAAGGGAAAACAGAAAC
>CALDKL010000651.1 GCA_937898895.1 uncultured Verrucomicrobiae bacterium
GGGGCCGAGTTCGCCACTCGCACCCTGAAGAAAGAGACAGGGGACTCCCGTTTCCCACTCGACAAGGTCGCGCATCGCCCCGGGAAAATCGGGGCTGATGAGGGTATTCTCCCAGGCCAGAGTGGTGGGATGGCAAGCGTAGTTCACCACCGTCGCGAGAGACCTTCCCGCCTCGTCGCTGACTCTCGCAACGAGGACGGAGTCGTCCACCGGGACTCCGGGGTTGTGGCCGCAGAGATATTGCGATCCGTCCCAGTAATCGCGATGGGTCGCAAGTCCGCAGCGCCCATGCCCATAGACGATCCAAGCCGGCACGAGGGACCGCAGGGCATCCTTCACGAGCGCTCCGATCACTCGTCCGAGCCGATCCAGGTAGGGCGGAATGTGCTCACCGCCCGGAAGGTCCGCGCGGTCGAGCCCCATCAGCCCCGCACCATGCGTGTGGGAAAACACCACAAGGAGTTGATTCTCGGAAACACCGCTGATTGCGGAAATGGCGGAGACGAGGGAGCGGTGTTCGACCGCACCCATGACGCAGTGATCGAGAGCGACGAGGATCTGGAGAGCTGCGCCCTCCAGGGGTGCAAATCCCGCGACAGTCGCGCGGAGCGGGCGATGCACGCCGGTAGCCTGCTCGTGTTTCGCCGCGCCCCACATGCGATGGTAGATGTCTGACGGCGGGGTGATGTCGGCAAGAGCAAGCGCGAAGCGGCAGTGGCTCTGCCTCGCGGGATCTTCAGTGAGGGAAATGGCTGGCATTCCGCGCGATTGAATCGGTTTCGCCGGATCGCGTCAAGGCCAGTGCGGGCGGAGTTGTGCCATGGCGGGACTTCAATGTGGCGCGTTCGCGAAGCAATCCCGCAGATCCGGGTTCCGATTGTGGAGCCGCGCGGAAAGGGGATTCAGGCGAGGATCTCCTTCACGATCCGCCCGTGGACGTCGGTTAGGCGGAAATGGCGCCCCTGATACTGGAATGTCAATCGCTCGTGGTCGATCCCGAGGAGATGGAGCAGCGTCGCATGAAAGTCATGCACGTGCACGCCGTCTTCGGCGATGTTGTAGCAATAGTCATCGGTGGTTCCGTGAGAGTGTCCCGCCCGGATCCCTCCCCCCGCCATCCACATCGAGAAGCAACGAGGGTGATGATCGCGGCCAAAACTTCCCGGATTGAACTTGCCCTGACAATAGTTGGTACGCCCAAATTCGCCGCCCCAGATTACGACCGTATCGTCGAGAAGCCCACGCTGTTTCAGATCGGTGACGAGGGCGGCGGAGGCCTGATCCGTCTCCCGGCACTTGGTTTTCAAACCGCCGGGCAGTCCGCCATGATGATCCCAATCCTGGTGGTAGAGCTGGATGAATTGCACCCCTCGCTCGGCGAGCCGCCGGGCCATGAGACAGTTCGCTGCAAACGTTCCGGGAGTGCGGGCGTCCTCGCCGTAGAGGCGGTAGGTCGAATCCGGCTCTTCGGCGAAATCGGTCACCTCCGGGATAGAGGCCTGCATTCGGAAACCCATCTCGTATTGCGCGATGCGCGTCTCGAGAGCGGGATCGCCCGACTTCGCGAGCTGGAGGCGATGCAGTTCCTCGAGTCGATCGAGCATGCGGCGGCGCGAGACCCGATCCAGTCCGTCGGGATTGTTGAGGTAAAGGACGGCGTCTTTGTCAGGGTTGAAACGCACCCCGTCGTGCTCGCCTGGGAGAAACCCGCTGCCCCAGAGGCGGCTCACGAGGGGCTGCCCCTTCATTCCCTTGGTGATGAGGACGACAAAGGCGGGGAGATTTTCGTTCATCGATCCGAGCCCGTAGCTGAGCCACGATCCAATGCTCGGACGCCCCCCGATCTGGGCACCGGTCTGCATAAAGGTGACGCCGGGACCGTGGTTGATGGCTTCGGTGAACATCGTCTTCACCACGGTGATGTCGTCGGCAACTTTCGCAGTGTGGGGGAGCAACTCGCTGAACCACTGACCGCTCCCGCCATGCTGCGCGAACCGAAACGGTGAACCGACGAGCGGCAGGCTCGCCTGATTTCCCGACATACCGGTCAGCCTCTGCCCCATTCGCACTTCCTCGGGCAACTCCCTTCCCTGCTCGGCATTGAGGCGGGGTTTGTAGTCAAAGAGATCCATCTGCGAAGGCCCCCCCGACTGAAAGAGGTAAATCACGCGCCGGGCCTTGGGACGACCCGTGAGATACGGAGGCCGGGCACCGTCTGCGGCGGAGGCTCGGCCGATCAGGCTGGCCAGTGCGATACCGCCGAGCCCGCCGCCGAATTGCGTCAGGGCCTCGCGGCGGGAGAAGGCGGGGGAATGTCCGGTGCAGCCGTTCATCGTTTCGAAACACATTCGTCGAAATTGAACAAGGTGGAGACTACCGTCGCCGCCGCCGCGACGCGGGCGGGTTGGTGGCTTTGGCAGGGCGGGGACTCGCCCGCTGAGAGAAGGGCGGCTGCCTCCGCAGGACGGCCTGCGAAATAAGATTCCTGTTCGGAGAGCAGACCGATGAGAACGGCACGTTCCGCTCCCTCAGGAATCCGACTGGTGAGACGCCGAAAGGCCTCGTCGACGAGGGCAGCATCGTTTGTGCCGTGTCTTTCCACGAGTATGGCGCCGAGAACGCGAGCCGCTTCCGCAAACTGCGGTGAATTCAGCATCACCAATCCCTGCAGAGGCGAATCAGTTCGCTCGATTTTGACCTGACAGACATCCCGTTTCGATGCGTTGAGCGTCGTCATGAGCGGGCTGGGTGCCGTCTGTCGCATGTAGGTGTATACACTGCGCCGATAGAGGCCCTGTCCCTTGTCGGGCGTGGAGGGTTTGAACGAGAAGGCGATGTCGTATGGCTTCACCGAAGGGCCGCCGATGCGGGAGACGAGCAGGCCACTCACGGCGAGCGCATTGTCGCGCAGCATCTCGGCAGTGAGTCGGGGAGCAGGATAGCGGTAGAGCAGCGTATTCTCCGGATCGACCTCGGCGAGTTCACCCGAGGAGAGATCCGAACTCTGCCGATAGGTCGCGGAAAGCACGATTGTCTTCAGAAGGTGACGCAAATCCCATCCGTGATCGATGAAATCGCGGGCGAGCCAGTCGAGCAATTCCGGATGGGTCGGGGGCCGCCCCTGGCTGCCGAAGTCTTCTGTCGTGGCGACGAGTCCGTGGAGAAAGAGCCGCTGCCAGTAGCGGTTCACGGTGACGCGGGCCGTGAGCGGATGGTCCGGGGAGACCGTCCACCGGGCGAGGCCCAGTCGATTGAGCGGCGCACCCGACGGCATGGGGGGAAGAAAGGCCGGCGTCGCGGGCTCGATCACCTCGCGGGGATTCAGATAGGAGCCCCGCTCGAGTCGGTGGGTCTTGCGCGGTGCCCCTTCGAATTCCTCCATCACCATGATCTCAGGAATGGTCTCGACGAGGTCGGAGAGCTGTCTACGCTTTGAACGGAGCCTTGTTCTCAGGTCGCGTGAAACAGGGTCGTACTCGGTGAGAAAGGATTCGAGATCGGGCGTATAGGTGGCGGAATCCGAGACAAGACTCTTCACCTCAGCACCTGACAGGGTTCGGTCGTAAACGCGAAAATCATCGACGAGCCCATTTTTGAATCCACTGTCGCGCATCCGCTCTCCGATCACGATGGTGTCGCTGCCTCCGCCGGTGATTTCGCGCGTGAGTTTGTCGCGCACGATCTCGAGTTCGGCTTCCTCGCCGTCGAGATAGATTTTCACTCCTGCAGCATGACTCGATCCGTCATAGGTAAACGCGACGTGGTGCCAGGATCCGATGGGAAATTCCGCCTTTGTCCGGACGCGGAGGGCGTTGCCGGGTTCGTAGTGGACGAGAGCCGCATTGAGCCTTCCTTCCTCGATCAGCAATTCATATCCGCGGCTTGCCGCATCGGTCCATGCCTTGGATCGGCTGAAGACGACGGCACGGGCTTTGCGGTCGGGCGTCTGCATCCAGAGGGCAACCGAGAACGGATCGGAGCGGGTGAAATTTCCGACTCCGAGAGTGACCGGGTCATCTCCGGTGAGCTTCACCGCCTGGCCGCGGCGACCGGGGACGAGGACATTGTTCGGATTCGTCGTTGCGGGTGCCCCTTTCGCAATGAGGTTCGGGAAGGCCCCGTCTTTCCGCTGGTCGAAATCGTGGCGGGAGATCGGGGCCGGAAGTGGGGTCGGCACTTTCTGAGCGGTGCGCCAGGATTCGAACTCGTGCCTGGATAAATCGATGCGCTGTGCGAGTCCCTTTTCGAGACCGGCAATCTCCCTCGAGATCTGCGCATAGGCTTCCTCCTGTTTGGAATCGGGAAGCCACAGAGTTGGCGTCGGCACCGACGGAGTGAAGTAGGAGTAGAGCCCCGCCTCGTCGATATTCGCGAAGTAGGCGGAGAGACCATAGTAGTCGCGCATCGTGAGCGGATCATACTTGTGATCGTGGCAACGGGTGCATTCCATCGTCAGCCCCAGAAATACAGTGCCATAGGTGTGGACACGGTCGGAGACGTATTCGACACGAAATTCCTCGGGCACGCTGCCGCCTTCGACATTCTGTGGATGGAGACGGTTGAAAGCAGTGGCGAGCCGCTGATCGCGTGTCGCATCGGGCAAGAGATCGCCGGCAAGCTGCCAGGTGATGAAATCGTCATACGGCAGATTCGCGCGGAAAGCGCGGATGACCCAGTCGCGCCATGGCCAGACGGAGCGATCGCCGTCGACCTGATATCCATAGCTGTCCGAG
>CALDKL010000652.1 GCA_937898895.1 uncultured Verrucomicrobiae bacterium
CGAGTTCATCCAGGCGGCGGTCGAAAACGGGGCGGTGGCGATTCTTTCCGAACAGCCAAATCCGGCAGCGTTTCTCGCCACCTGGATCCAGGTCGGAAACGGGAGGGCCGCCATGGCCACTGCTGCCGCGAATTTTGAAGGGCATCCGAGCCGACGATTTCCCGTCGTCGGAGTCACCGGAACGAATGGCAAGACGACGACGGCATTCCTCGTCCACCATCTCATGAAGGCCATCCTCCACCGCGCCGGACTCATGGGAACGATTTGCTACTCGACGGGGGATTCCTTCCTCGAGGCGTCGCATACGACACCCGAATCGACCGAGGTGCAGCGACTTCTCGGCGAAATGGCAGCCACCGATTGTCGAGGAGCAGTGATGGAGGTCTCTTCTCACGGACTCGCCCAGCACCGGGTTACGGGCGTGGCCTTCGACGTCGGCATCTTCACGAACCTCACACAGGATCACCTCGATTACCATTTCACGATGGAGGACTACTTCGCATCGAAGCGGCTCCTCTTCGAGCAGATGGACGCGGAGACAGCGAAGAAGGGAACCGCGATTCTCAACCTCGACGACACCTATGGAGATCGCCTCGCAAAGACCCGTTTTGGGCGTCTTCGCCTGATCACCTACGGACGCAATGCCAATTCCGATTTTCGCATCGGCAACATCCGTTCCGACTTCAATGGAACGCAGTTCCAGCTTCACTTCCAGGACCGTCAGTTCCTCGTCCGCATCCCTCTGATCGGCGCGTTCAACGTCTCCAATTCCGTTGCCGCAATCGCCGCAGGCTGGGCCATCGGGCTGAATTTGCGCGAAGTTGTTGCGAAAATGGCGGAGGCTCCCCAGGTGCCGGGGCGGCTCGAACGGGTGGGGGATCGGCAGACGAATTACCGAGTCTTTGTCGATTATGCCCATACTCCGGATGCGCTGAGCAACGTGCTCACGACACTTCGCGATCTCCGGCCGAACCGGATCCTCACGGTGTTTGGCTGTGGTGGGGACCGCGACTCGACGAAGCGCCCTCTCATGGCGGCGGCGGCGGAGGCGGGCAGCGACCTCTGCATTCTTACTTCCGACAATCCGCGCACCGAAGCGCCCGGAAAAATCCTCTCCGATGCTGCGCGCGGATTTCTCCGCAGCGGGCACGAGGTGATCGAAGACCGCCGCGAAGCGATTCGCCGTGCTATCCAGCTGGCGGGAGAGCGAGACATCCTCCTCATCGCCGGAAAAGGTCACGAAACCTACCAGGAGATCAACGGAGTACGGCACGAGTTCGATGATCGCAAGATCGCTGCGGGGTTCATCCGTCGGAAGGCAGAAGGAGGCGAACCATGAAGGAACTCTCCCTCCTCCGCATCGCCGAATGGACAGACGGGGCTCTCCTTCAGGGGCGGCCTGCGGATACGGTCTCGGCGATTTCGACGGATTCGCGAAAGGTCGCTCCCGGAGACCTCTTTGTCGCGATCCGGGGCGAGCGGATCGAGGCGCACAAGTTCCTCGGAGACGTCGCGGGCGCGGGGGCCGCCGCGATGCTCGTGAGTGCCTTGCCTCTCGAAACGGAGTCGTATCGTGGCGGGATCATCCGGGTGAAGGACACCCTCACGGCCATTCAGAGGCTGGGATGGCATGATCGGAAGGCCTCGGAAGGCTTGTTCGTCGTT
>CALDKL010000653.1 GCA_937898895.1 uncultured Verrucomicrobiae bacterium
GTAATCGAGCAGTTTGCTTTCGAGGATACCGATCTGTGTTTCTGTGGCGAGGATGCGAGCGACGAATCGCTGAGCGTCGTCGTCCCCATTGCTCCGCGCTTCGGTAACCTGTTTTCGGAGTTCTTCGACAGTCTGGTTGAGGGCGTCGCGCTGGTATTCGAGATCGATGAGTTCCCCGAGAGTGCGCCCCGGCAACGCTTTGGCGGAGGCGGGAAGCTCCACCAGATCGGTGGCGCGGCGGTTCTGCTGGCCGTTCGGAGTGCCGAAGAGGGTCTCGCTGCTGAGAAAGATTCCGGCGAGCGCGTAGTAGTCGGGCAACGGGATCGGGTCGAACTTGTGGTCGTGGCAACGGGCGCAGGCGGCGGTGGTGGCAAGAAACGCCTGCGACATCGTGTCGATTTGCTCATCGACGAGATCGAATCGGAACTGGCGCGAGTTCTGCTCGTTCAGGTTCTTTGTGCCGATGGCGAGGAAGCCGGTGGCGACGAGTTGTTCGGTGCGTTGGGCATCGTCTTCAAAGGGCAGGAGATCTCCGGCGATCTGCTCCACGAGGAATTGATCGAACGGCTTGTCGGCGTTGAAGGAGTCGATCACATAATCGCGATAGCGCCAGGCGTGAGGATAGGTCGCATTGATCTCCTTTCCGGAGGATTCGGCAAAGCGGGCGACGTCGAGCCAGTGGCGTCCCCAGCGTTCTCCGAAGGCGTCTGCGGCGAGGAGTCGGGCGACGGTCTCGCCGATGGCGGAGTCGGCATTCTCGGCGTATGCGCTGACAAAAGCGGCCACCTCCTCCGGAGTGGGAGGTAAACCGGTGAGATCGAAGGAAAGCCGACGCAGGAAGGATCGGGGATCGGCGTCGGGGGCCGGGGTGAGCCCCTTCGCTGCGTGACCGGCTGCGACGAAGGCATCGATCGCATTCCGGGGCCACGAGGGATCGGCGACAGTGGGAAGGGTCGGCGTTTTTGGTTTCTGGTAGGCCCAGTGTTTGCGCCCTTCTTTCAGGTCGATCGTGCTGGTGTACTGTTGGGGTGATTTGCCCTTTGCCTTCTTCTCGCGAGGGTCGGGTGCGCCCATTGCGATCCATTCCTCGAAGTCGGCGATGACGGATTCCTCGAGTTGATACTTCGGCGGCATCTCAAGGTCGCTGTCCTCATAGTGGATCGCGGTGAGGAGGAGGCTCTCCTCCGGCTTGAAGGGCACGACGGCCGGTCCAGTATCGCCGCCGAGCCGGGAGGCCTCGCGGGTATCGAGGAGGAGTCCACCCTTCACCTTCTCGCCCTCGGTGGAGTGGCATTCATAGCAATGCTTCGTGAGTGCGGGGCGGATCTTTTTCTCGAAAAATTCGAGCTGCTCCTCCGTCGGAGCAGGGCTGACGGAACTCATCATCTGCTGGGCGCTTGCAGGGAAGAGCGGCATTAGGACAAGGGAGGCGAGGAGGGAAGGGCCTGGCTTCATGGCGAAGGGGACTGCGGAGGATTTGAAGTTTGAACCCCGCAAGAAGGAGATTGGTTTCCCGGATGCTGAGATTTTCGCAACGGATCCCTGTCCCGTTGCGAAAGGAGCGGAATGGAAAAGTGTCGGCTTTTCTTTCCGTAAACCAGCGTTTACCATGGGACGCTGGTTTCTGTCCCGACTTTCCACGCATGAACCGCTATCGACTGTCGATGCTCCTTTTCTCTGTGGTCCTCTCCCCATGGCTGGCGGGGGCTCAGGAGAACCGACCGAAAGACGACTTCGATCCGTTTGCGACCGATGCCCAGGAGGCACTCGAGGAACTGGTCGGCACGGAAGCCGGGGAGGCCAGGGAGTATCTCGATCCGGATACCGTGACGGCCCTGACCCGGCAGGTCAAACCGGCTCTCGTCACGGTGAGGCAAATGGCGCGGGACGGCGGACAGCGGGGCACGGGATCGGGCTTTGTCATCGCCAAGGAAGGGCTCGTCGTGACGAATCTCCACGTCATTGGCGAAGGGCAGCCTATCGAGGTCGAGTTTGCCGACGGAGAGAAACGGAAGGTCATCGAGGTGCTCGCTTCGGATCATCACTACGATCTCGCCGTCCTGAAGCTGGAGAAGGGAGAGGATCGGGTCGCGCTCGCCTTGGGAGACTCTGACGGAATCCGCCAGGGCGATCTCGTGTTGGGTTTCGGGGCTCCGCAGGGCCTGGGCTTCAGCGTGGTGCCCGGTGCGATTTCCGCGATCCGGAAACTCGATCCCGGTTTCGCCGGGGAAAATGAGACGCCGGAGTTCCCCATGCTGCAACTGGCCATGCCGATCGAGCAGGGAAACAGCGGGGGACCGGTTGTGAATCTGAAAGGCGAGGTTCTCGGGATCGTGACTTTGCGGCACCGTGTCACCGACAATCTCGGCTTTGCAGTGCCTTCGAATGATCTCAAGGCCCTTCTCGCAAAACCCAATCCCATTCCCATGTCGCGATGGAGTACGATCGGGACACTCGATCCGAGGCAATGGACGGCGGTGATGGGGGCTGACTGGAGTCAGCGCGGCGGAGTCATCACCGGACGTCACAGTGGCGAGGGATTTGGTGGCCGTGCCCTTTGTCTATCGTCACTCTCGGTGCCGGAAGAACCCTACGAGATTTCGGTAAATGTGAAACTCGACGACGAGGCAGGTGCGGCGGGACTCGCTTTTGCCGCCGATGGCGCACAGGTACACTACGGGTTCTATCCAAGTGATGGCAAGATACGACTGACTCGGTTTGAAGGGGCGGATGTCTACAGTTGGTCCATTCTCGATCAGGTCGAGGCACCCGATTATGTGCCGGGAGACTGGAACTGCCTCCGCATCCGGGTGGAGAAGGAGCGGATCGTGGGGTGGGTCAACGAGACGCAGGTGATGGACCTGTCCGATGCGGAACTTCGCGGGGGAAAGGTGGGGCTCTGCAAATTCCGGCAGACGGTGGCCGAGTTCCGCGAGTTTCGCGTGGGAAAGGATCTGTCCGCACGGAAACTCAGTGTCGAGGACCGCAAACGGCTGGACGGAGCCCTGACAAGACACCAGATCGAGGGGGAGAGCGAATCCGTCCTCAACGAACTGGGGAGGACGAGCGAGACGAGCCGACAATACATTCGCGAAACCGCGGCGTCGCTTGAGCGACGTGTCGCGGCCCTCCGCACCCTCGAGGGGGCAGTCCACCTCACGGCGGTCGAGCGCGAACTGATCATGGCCCTGGATCGCCCTGCGGAAGAGGTCGATCTGTTCGAGGTGGGGTTGCAGATCGCCCGGATCGACGAAGCCGATCTCGATCTCGAGCACTATCGTTCCGTCTTTGCGCAACTCGTGAAGGATGCGGCGGTGTATCTGGAGAAAGTTGCGCCGGAAGGCGGGGCCAGGGAGAAGGCCGAGGCTCTCCGCGATTTTCTTTTCAAAGAGAATGGCTTCCACGGCAGTCGCGGTGAATACTATCACCACGCCAACAGCTACGTGAATCGCGTCCTCGATGACCGCGAAGGCCTCCCGATCACCCTCGCTGTGATCTTTGTGGAACTGGCGCGACGACTCCAGGTGGCGGGCGTCTATGGTGCCGCCCTTCCTGGCAAGTTCATGGTCGGGTGGAATCCCGGAAAGGAGGAGACGGAGGAGCCGCTACTCTTTGATGTCTTCGAGGGCGGGAAGGCATCTCATTGGAGCGAGTTCGCGCCCGTTCCTGAGGTCGGCACGGGAAGCTCTCCGGAGGACGGGGATTCGCTCGTGGCAACACCTCGCGAGATCGCCGTGCGTATGCTGCGCAATCTCGTCGACATCGAAGTCAATCGGCGGCAGACGCCGGAGCGGGCGGAGCGATTTCTCGAGTTGCTCCTCGCCATCGAGCCGGATGCAGCTTACGAGCGGTTTCAGCGTGCCATCCTCCGCGTGCAGGCCGAAAAAATCGAGGGAGCCAAGGAAGATCTGGACTGGCTTCTCAAACACCGTCCTCCGGGACTCGATTACTCGCGCCTCGAGCAATTCCGGGAGTCGTTGCCCGAGTGAAGGGGAGGGTTTCTCGTGATCGGGAACAGGGTGGGGGGCGCTTGGGAAAGCGCCCTTCCCTGGAACCGCGAAGCTCGCGTAGAGGGAAACGCGGCGGGGTTCCTCACTGGGAACGAGGCTTTCCCAAGCCTCGGCGGAGCATGGGTGGCTGGAAGGGTGGGGGGCGCTTGGGAAAGCACCCTTCCATGAGAGCGCGAAGTTTGCGTAGAGGGAAACGCGGCGGGGTTCCTCAC
>CALDKL010000654.1 GCA_937898895.1 uncultured Verrucomicrobiae bacterium
GGCTCGGAAACCACTACGGAAAGTTCCTCCCTGCAATGGAGGAGCTTTCGCGCCAGTTCATCGTGAACGCCTATCTCGATCTGGGCTGGCGGCCCCAGGTGGGGGACCGGATCACCATTCCCGAGTTGATGCGTCGGCTGATGATCGCCGAGCAACATCGCAAACTCGTCTACGGCCAGCTCACCGCCCTGACCGAGGGCGAGTTTCTGGCGAAGATCGGAGACGAGGAATGGGAGGTGATCGAGGTTCCCGCCCGTGAAGAGGCGATCAAATGGGTTGATCGCCTCGCCCGTGAGATGCCCGAATTCGCCTCCGAGGCAGAGTTGCAGCGTCTCGCCGGTCCGAATCTGGCCGGAGTCCTCTGCGGGGAAAAGGATCCCCTGGAAGTGCTCTTTCCCCAGGGTTCCTCGCGTGTCATGGAGCGCTTTTACCGCGAGGGAGCCGACTTCCCCGTCATCAACGAGCAAATCCGCCTTGCCCTTGCCCGGGCCGTGGCCGACCTGCCCGAGCGCCGGGCCATCCGCGTCCTGGAAGTCGGGGCTGGCACGGGATCTCTCACCGGACAGATCCTCAGCGTCTTTCCGCCGGATCGCACCGAGTATTTCTTCACCGACAACGGACCCAGCTTCCTCCAGGCAGCCCAGGACCGCTTTGAGGAAACCTATCCATTTGTCGAATACAAACTGTTCGATTGCGAAAAGGATTCGGTGGCGCAGGGCTTTGAGCCTCATCACTTCGACATCGTCCTCGCCTCGAACGTGATCCACGCCACGGCAGATCTCCGCTCGACACTCCACAATCTGAGAAAATGCCTCGCTCCGAACGGGATGCTGCTGTTCCTCGAGGTCACTTGGCGTCGCGCCACCCTCGACAACGTCTTCGGGCTCCTGCCGGGCTGGTGGCGTTTCAGTGACAAGGATTTGCGTCAGCGTTCCGCTCTGTTGACGCGGACACAATGGGAGTCGCTCCTGACCGAACTTGAATTTCGCGAGGTGACCAGCTTTATCAGCTCACCGAAGGCCGAAGAGGACCAGCAGGCGTGTTTTGTCGCCCTCGCCCCCGAACCGATCGAGCTTCCCGCGACGGAACCCGAAGGAGGTGCCGATGAGGTGGCTTCCCCATCCAAGGCTCATGTCCCTGAGACGATTCTTCTGACCCGAGACGAATCCGGCCTGGCGGAGAGGCTTGCCCGCTCGCTCGCCAGCGAGTCGACCTCGGTTCGCATCGTAGGCCCAAGCCTCGAAGCAATCGAGACCGGGATTGCCGAGACGACGGCGGACGGCGGCGTGCTCCGGGCCCTCGTCCACACGCTTTGCCTGGACCATGTCCGCGCCGATCAGCTCGACGCCGACTCGCTCAACGCTGCCCAGGACACCGGGGTGCGTTTTGCTCACTCGCTTTTCAAACTCATCTCGGGACGCGACTGGAACAAACGGCCCCGTGTCTTTTTCTTCACCCGAGGCACCCTGCCCGTGATTCCGGGAGAAGCGCTCGCCGGGCTCGCCTCGGCCCCGCTGACCGGACTGCTTCGGGTCGCCAACAACGAACAGCCCGACTTTCTTTGGACGCAGATCGATCTCGACCCCTCCGAAAATCCATTCGAGATCGAGGACCTCAGCTCCGAGATTTTCCTCGTCGGCAAGGAGCACGAAATCGCCTTCCGTGGCAATGGCCGCTACGTGCGCCGCGTCCACCGGACAAAATCCGACGAACTGCCTCCGCGCAGGCGCAACGCCGTGCGGAGCGATGGCAGCATCACCCCCTATCGCCTGCAGATCGACAAGCCGGGCATCCTCACGAACCTTTCTCTCAACGAAACCGCGCGGCGCGAGCCGGGAAGCGACGAGATCGAGGTGCTCGTAAAAGCCGGCGGAATCAATTTCCGCGACGTCATGAAGGCCCTCGGGATCTACCCGGGCCAACCCGTCGATCTGAAATGGTTTGGCGACGACTTTTCCGGAACGGTTCTCCGGGTCGGGTCGGGGGTGAAGGATCTCAAGCCGGGCGACGACGTGGTCGGGATGGCTCCGTATTGTTTCCGCAGCCATGTCACGGTCCATCGCAGCATGGTCTTTCGCAAACCTGCGACCATGAGCTTTGTCGAGGCGGCGACGTTGCCGACCGTTTTCCTCACCTCGCACTATGCCATCAACGAACTCGCCCGCATGGAAAAGGGCGAGAGCATCCTCATCCACGCCGGCACCGGCGGGGTGGGGCAGGCTGCCATTCAGATCGCCAGGCATCTCGGGCTCACCATCTTCGCCACGGCCGGGAGCCGGGAAAAGCGGCAGATTCTCAGGGACATGGGCGTCGACCACGTCCTCGATTCGCGCACGCTTCAGTTTGCCGACGACATCATGCGAATCACGGGCGGGGAGGGGATCGACGCGGTCCTCAACTCCCTCGCGGGCGATTTTATTCCGAAGAATTTCAGCGTGCTCAAGACCTTTGGGCGCTACATGGAAATCGGGAAGGTCGATGTCTACGGCAACACCAGGATCGGCCTGGAGCCACTCCGGAACAACATCAGCCTCTTCATCATCGACCTTGCCCAGCACCTCCAGAGCAAGCCCGCCTACATCGCGCGTATGTTCTCGGAACTCGAGGCGAAATTCCACGACGGCAGCTACGTGCCGCTCTCCAGCCACGTTTTCCCCGTCACCGAGGTGGTCGAAGCCTTCCGCTTCATGGCGGCCGGCAAGCACGTCGGCAAAAACGTGCTCGATTTCGACCTGCCCGAGATCGAAATCGGCCAGCCCACTGAGGAAGGGCATCGCTTCCGCAGCGACGGTACTTACCTCATCACCGGAGGGGCCGGGGGCTTCGGTCTCGAACTCGCGGGATGGATGGCGAAGCACGGTGCCCGCCACTTTGCCCTGATGAGCCGCTCCGGACCGAATGACGAGTCCCTCGCGAAGATCGAGACCTATCGCACCGCCGGAATCGAGGTCGTGGATGCTCGCGGCGACGTGACCTCGCGCGCCGATATCGACCGGGTCATCTCCGCTATTCAAGAGGGTCATGCCCCTCTCATCGGGGTCATTCACGGAGCCATGGTCCTCGATGACGAATTCATCGTCGAACTCGACGAGGCCCGCTTTGACAAAGTCCTCCTGCCGAAGATGCTCGGTGCGTGGAATCTTCACGAGGCCACGCTGACTTTGCCGCTGGAGCATTTCATCTGCTTCTCTTCCTTCTCCGCTGTCATCGGAGCCGTCAAGCAGTCGAACTACAATGCCGGCAACGTCTTCCTCGACCAGCTCGCCCATCACCGCCGTGCCCTTGGCTTGCCCGCACTCACCTTCAACTGGGGTGCGCTCGAGGGAGCCGGGTTTGTCGCCCGCAACGAAAAGACCCAGCAATACCTCGAGATGGTTGGCCTGGGGGCGACAAACATGGAGGAAACCCTCCACCTTTTCCGTGTCGGCGTGCCGACCGACTCCGTCCAACTCGGAGCGGCCCGCTGCGACTGGGGGGCACTCGCGCGGTTCAGTCCCTCGGTCTCCGGCTCGAATATGTTCCTCGCGGTTGTCCCGCGATCAAATTCCGGGGGAGGGGATTCCATGGCCTCGCGTATCCTCGAGGCTCCGGCCGAAAAACGGCTCGCCATGGTCGAGGATCTCATCGCCGCCCAGGTCGGGGCTGTCCTTGGCACCGATGCCTCGCGTCTCGACAAAGACACCCCGCTGACCAATCTGGGACTCGATTCCCTCATGGCCATCGAGCTGGTCAACCGCATCGAGGAAAAGCTCGGCACCTCCATGCCGATGGGGTCCGTCCTCAACGGGCCGAATATCCGCGACCTCTCCCTGCCCGTCCTCGAGAAACTGCTCGAATCCGGCGGAGCCGCCTCCGTCGGCGGGGAAGGGGATGCGGGAGGCTCTGGGCTCGTGCCCTTTGAGGCTACCGGAGAAATCCCCGAGGTCTTCCCGCTCAGTGAAGGCCAGAAAGCCCTCTGGTTCCTCAATCGACTCGCCCCCGAGTCTTCGGCCTACAATCTGAATTTCTCCGGCAAATTCCGCCCTCTCCTCGATATCGCCGCGATGAAGAAGGCCTTTGCCTTGCTCTTCGAGCGGCATCCTCTGATGGACGCCACCGTTGTCACCCGAGGCGGCGATCCCGTCCAGATCGTGCACAAGGGGCGCAGTATCGACTTCCGCGAGCACGATTGCACCACCCTCGACGACGAGCAGCTCAAAGCCCTCGTTAGCGAACACGCGGCGCGGCCCTTTCATCTCGAGCGAGGCCCTGTCGTCCGGCTCGAACTGTTCCGCACTGCCGACCATGCCCACGTCGCTCTGCTCAGCATGCACCACATCGTTTCGGACGCCTGGTCCGTCTCCGTGCTCATGCAGGATCTCATCGAGTACTACTTCTCGGCCAAGGCCGGGCGCACTCCGAAGGTCGAGCCGATCAGGGCTACCTATGCCGATTTCGTGCGATGGGAGCAGGCCCACCTCGCCAGCGCGGCCGGTGAGAAGATGTTTGATTACTGGCGCGATCATCTCGCGGGAGCTCCCGCAGCCATTGATCTGCCGACGGATCGCCCCCGCCCCGCCGTGCAGACCTTCAATGGGGCCACCTACGGCTTCCAATACGACCGCGACCTCACCGAGGCAGTCGAGTCTCTGGCCAAGAAGCACGGACTCACCCTCTTCTCGACCTTGCTTTCGGCCTACAATCTCCTCCTGCATCGCTACTGCCAGCAGGACGACCTCGTCATCGGCGTGCCCCTCGCCGGACGTTCCCAGCCGGAATTGAAAGGCAATGTCGGCTATTTCATCAATCCGGTGCCCCTGCGCAGTGTCCTCGACGAGGAGAGCACCGTCTCGGACTTCCTCCTCGCCAGCGGACGCGCCGTCAATGGTGCGCTCGAGAACCAACAGTTCCCCCTCGCCCGACTCGTCGACCGACTCCACGTGGTCCGTGACCCCGGTCGTTCGCCCCTCTTCCAGGTGAGCTTCTCCATGGAAAAGGTGCCCGGCATCGATGACCAGGGGATCGCCGTTTTCCTCATCGGTCAGGGTGGCCATACCTTCCATGTGGGGGACCTCTCGATGGAGACGATCGACCTCACCACACGCCAGTCCCAGTTCGAGATCACTCTCACGCTCGAGGAGGCCGGCGGTCAGCTCTTCGGATGCTGGCACTACAATCGCGATCTCTTTGACGAGGCCTCCATTGCCCGTCTCGGCGATCTCTACGAGCAGGTGCTGCGAGAAATCACCCGGGTTCCAGGGGCCAGGGTCTCCGAGATCGCCCTGCTCGACCCCTCGGAAGAGAAGCGCGTCCTCATCGAGCGGAATGCGACCGCCGCCGACTACGAACGCGATGCCCTCCTTCACGAACTCATCGAGACGGTGGCCCTGTCGAAAGACGAGGAGACCGCCATCGTCTTTGGCGACAGCCACCTCACCTACGGAGAACTCAATCGTCTCGCCAACGGAGTCGCCCGCGATCTCGCCGCCGCCAAGGTGGGTCCCGGCGACACGGTCGGTGTCCTCGCCGATCGCTCGCCGCGCATGATCGCGGCACTCCTCGGCGTCCTCAAAACCGGGGCGGCATACGTGCCACTCGATCCCGAGTTCCCCGCCTCACGCCTTCTCCTCATGCTCGAGGATGCGGCACCCAAGGTTCTTGTCGCATCGGCTCGACACCTTTCCAGCCTCCCCGGCGGTGCCTGGAGCGTCCTCGATCTCGACCGAGTCGAGGGCACCTCCAAATCCTTCGAAGTCAAAGGCCTCTCCGCCGAATCCCTCGCCTATATCCTTTACACCTCGGGTTCCACCGGGAAGCCGAAGGGCGTCGAGATTCCCCATCGTGCCGCCGTGAACTTCCTGCGCGCCATGCAGAAAGAGCCCGGCTTCCGGACCTCG
>CALDKL010000655.1 GCA_937898895.1 uncultured Verrucomicrobiae bacterium
CTAAACGGCTTGGCTTTACTATATATCGCGATCATCGTGGCATCGCCCTGCTGCCCTCGGGCGAGGTATTGGTTCGCGATCATCTCACCGGGCTGAAGCCGGGCGTTTCCGTGCGCTGGGGCATGGTGACGCCTGCCACACCGGGAGAGACCGGGGCGAGCACACTCGATCTCCGCCAGGCACATGCGCGGCTCGCCCTGCGCATCCTTCAGCCCGCCGGTGCCACATGGGAGATCCTCGACACGGCTACGCCGAGAAACGAATGGGACTCCCCCAATCCGGGTACCGCGATGGCAGCTTTCACCGTGACAGCCCCGGCCACAGGCATTCTCGATCTCGCCGTCGTCTTCATTCCCGGCAGCCGCACGGCCACTCCGACGGAGAACCTGAATCTAGCTCCGCCTCTCGAGTGGAGCGACGCATCCGCGAGCCAGACGACTCCTCCTCCGCAATGAGTGCATTCCCGTTCCTGAAATCGTCCAACGGAAATCGGATCCGTCGGCTGCGAATCCATCGCGACCCTTCTGTTCGCCTTACGAAAAGCTCGTCGCCCGTTTCCCCTAGTCGTTCCAGGACTCGAAACTTCGGTGGCTTCGCCGCAATCGCCCTCTCCGCGAACCTCGTGGCTGCGGATCCACCGTTGCTGGAGGAGGGGTTTGAATCGCCCGCCGCACTCTCCGCTTGGCAGCCCTCGCAGACTTCGCAGACTTCTCAGGTGCGAATCGAAAAGGCACACGGCGAATCGCACGCGCTGCGCATCGAGGCCTCGGCTGGCAGCACCCACTCGGCCAGTGCCCGGATCGCCCTGCCCCTCGATTCGCTGCGCGGCACCCGCGTCCAGGTGGAGGCGATGGTGAAGGCGGAGGGCGTGACCAATCCGCCGAAACCGTGGAACGGCATCAAGGTGATGCTCAACACCCGCTCGCCCGATGGCGAGAGATGGGAGCAGCAGAACAATGTCCACGGCACCTTTGACTGGAAGCGAGTCGGCTTTACCGCGCGTGTCCCGAAGGATGTCTCTGCCGCGTGGCTCGTGCTCGGGCTGGAGGCCGTGAACGGTCTCGCCTGGTTCGATGAGGTGAAGGTGACGGTCGTGGGGCGTTTGCGCTCCAGACCCGCGCAACCGGCAGACGGAGTTGGATTCAAAGGACACGATGCTCCGCGCCTGCGCGGCGCGATGATCAGCCCCGGCGTGACCGCCGAGGATCTCGCTGTGCTCGGCGGGCAGTGGGGAGCGAACCATGTGCGCTGGCAGTTGCTCTGGGGAGGCTTCCCCCACAGCCCGGCAGACCGCGGCGATCTCGCGGCATATGATGCCTGGCTCGATTCGGCACTGCGACACCTCGATGAACTGCTGCCGGTCTGTGAGAAACTCGGCATCCGGGTCGCGATCGATCTGCACACCCCTCCGGGAGGTCGCAATGAGGCAAAAGAGTGCCGCCTCTTTCACGAGAAACGATTTCAGGACAGCTTCCTCGCCAGGTGGGAGAAAATGGCGCGGAAGTATCGCGGAAACAAAACGATCTGGGGCTACGATCTGGTCAATGAACCGGTCGAGGGCATCGTGGGTGAGGGCCTGATGGACTGGCATGCACTCGCGGAGGCGACCGCTCGTCGCGTGCGGGCCATCGATGCGGAGCATGCCATTATCGTCGAGCCTGCACCGTGGGGCGGACCGTCAGGATTGGATGACTTTGAGCCGCTTCCGGTCACCGGCATCGTATACAGCGTCCACATGTATGAGCCCGGCCAGTTCACTCACCAGGGAGTGCATGGGAATCCCGTCGGCGTGAGTTATCCCGGCATCATCGCGGGCAGGAAGTGGGACAAGGAGCAGTTGCGCCGCGCCTTGCGGCCCGCAATCGAGTTTCAGCAGGATTACGGAGCCCACCTTTACATCGGCGAATTCAGCGCCATTCGCTGGGCACCTGATGGCGGAGCGGAACGCTATCTGCGCGATGCGATCGAGATCTTCGAGGAACAGGGCTGGGACTGGGCCTACCACGCCTTTCGCGAATGGAATGGATGGAGCGTGGAGCATGGCGAAAATCAAAATGACGACTCCCGCAGCGTCTCGCCAACGGCTCGCGAAACCCTTCTGCGTGGTTGGTTCTCCAAAAACAAACAGCCCGCCGGGCCGTGAAGCCCGAGTCAACCCGCCGGGTCCGACAGGTGGAGCGGTGCGGCCAAACGGCACACCCCGCTCTCCGGATGACAAACGATGAAAACAACCCTTCTTTTCATCCTCTGCACTCTCGCCGCCGCCTCTCTGCTTCCAGCGGAAACCACATCGCCGCCCGCAGCCGATGCGGCCTCCGGAGGCAAGGCAGAGCCGGACCCCGTATTCCGGCGCGTCACCCTGGAGATGAGTTTGAAGCCATTCCGGGTGATGGAGGAGACGTCCATACGTGCCGTCTGTGCGGAGGCCTTTCGGCAGTGGCAGCCGCTCCTGCGGCGGGCGGAGAGTGCCTCCATCCTGCTGTGGACGGCGGACGGAAGTGAGATTCTCGAGTATCGCGGCCGAGCCGACGACGAGATCGAGTGGGCCTATCACATCGGCATCGGAACCCCTCCGAAAACCACCTCCAGGCACGATCCGGAACGCCGCGGGCTGCATTCGACCTCACATCCCTACATGGAGAATCCGCCGCGCCTCACCTATCGCTGGCTGAAAACGATCGTGCGCTGCCTGAAGGAGGTCGGCACGGCGTCGACCGGCAAACCGATCGCAGTGGGGGCCACCTTTGATCCAGGACCAGAATTCGCACGTTCCGAGTTCAAGTATGTGCGCCATCCGGAAATCGCGCAGGGAAATACGATGGGGGCAGGCCAGTGGGTGTCCTGCTCGGCCCGCTTGAAGGAGGACACGATGTCCTATGCCGGATTTCCAAAGGGCATTCCAGCCGATACTTCGCTCGGCACTTTTCTTGGGCGTCAGTCGCAGCACTTTCTCACCGACCTGGGCTTCGACTACCTCTGGCTCTCGAATGGTTTCGGCTTTTCGCTCAGTGCCTGGGACGTGAAGGGAGTGCTCTTCGATGGCAAGACCTTCCGAACATCGGAGGCACCGCGGGTGCGCGACGAGATTCTCTCTTTCTGGAAGGACTTCCGCCGCGAGTGTCCGCAGATTCCCCTCGAGACGCGCGGCAGCAATCTTTCCACCGGGTCCGATCTCGCGACGGCGGCGTCTCCCCTGGCGGATATCTATCGCGGCGGCTTCGGCATGACCGCTCCGCCGAATTCACCGTGGGCTGCGCTCGATGGCGATTTCGGATTGGAGATCGTCGGCTACCTCTCGCACATCGCCGAGCTGCCGCCGGACGAAACGTTTCCGTTCCGCTTCTACACACACGATCCCTGGTGGCTGAACAGCCCGTGGTTCGACCGCTATGGTCGCGAACCGCACGACATCTACCTGCCGCTTGCGACCGCCCGGATCGATGCGCAAGGACGTGTCACGCGCCCGGCCCTCGCGGAGATCCTCACGATCGACAACTCCTTTGGCGAGATGCCAGAACAAGGCCCTCTCGAGGTGATTCCTCGCCTCCTCAGGGCCATGGATCATTTTTCCGACGCGCCCGGACTCGTGACCTGGATTTATCCCTTCGATGAAAATCACGATCTCGTCTTCGGGCCTCGGCCGCGTCCGGGTGAGGTTTTTTTCGGCGATTGGTTCCTGCGCAATGCCGTGAATTCGGGTTTTCCCCTGAACACCGTAGTCTCCACCGCGAACTTCCTCCGTTCGCGACGTGAAAGTCCCGATCTATACCGGCACACAATTCTCGCTTCGCCCGTGCCTGCCGCTGGCAGCGAACTGGAACGGGAACTGCTCGAATGTGCGCATCACGGTCACCAGATCCTCTTTTACGGATCGGTCACCCACGCGAGTACGGCGATGCTCGATCTGCTGAATCTGCGCACGGTAGCTCCACTCTCGGGCGAGTTGGAGGTAAGGGGCGAATCCGGCGACGATACGCATCGGCAAGGTCAGCTCGCGACGCGATTGAATCATCGCGAAATCCCCTCCGGTGGCGGCATTGACACCGTCCTACGCAGGGCGGAGACACCGGGTTGCGAGGTCTGTGTGACCGTGTCATCCGGCAAAGAGGACCGAGTCTATGCGCTCACCTGCGGAAATTCATCTGCAGAGGGCGGCGGTCGCGTCGCGTGGGTGCGCGGCAGTTTCACCTGCACGATTGGCGGGGGCCACCTGCCGGTCCCGGATGACCCTCGAAAAGGGTTTCCCTCCGCCGTGCTCATGCGTCGAATGTTGGCGCATTTCGGTTGCGAAATCCGTTTCGACAAATCGACTCCGGACACACGCGATCCGCTCGTCCTGGTGGTGCGCAGCAACAACGGCTGGTTTTTCTCCGGGTATTCGCCCTCCACCGCGACCAAACTGCGGCTGCGATTCCCGCACGGAGCCCCCCTGTTCACCGGCGGCGAGACCTGGCTGGAGAATGGATTCGCCACCCGGGTGATGCCTCGAGCGTGGCACTGCGAGGCGCGTTGTTTTGTGGAGCAGCAGGAGGATGGCGAAGTTTCGTGTGTCGAGCGCCACTCCGGCCACCTCGGCATCTCTCGGCGGCTGTGGTTGCGCGGGCTGAAGAATGCCACCGTTCATTTCCTGCCCGAGCTTCGCCCCTCTGCAAAGAAGGTGATCATGGCCGTCAATGACTTGCGCCCGCACAACGAAACCTCGGTCCCCTACGAAAGTACGGAAGAGGGGCGGCGTCTCGTCGTTCGCGGAGTATCGGGCGATCTCCTCATCTCGTGGTGATACCCAGGCCAGCAAGGGTCAAATCAAATTTCGTTCTAATAATTAGCCAGACAAATAATGGTTGCTTCTGCCAGATCCTGTGCAAGACTTCCTCAGCAACGCGTTCCTTTTCCATCCATTCTTGCCACTCTCCGACATTATGAGCACCCCCAGACTCCTTGGAACAGGACGATCTTTCTATCATGTCATGTCCC
>CALDKL010000656.1 GCA_937898895.1 uncultured Verrucomicrobiae bacterium
AGTGCACGCCTCTTTCACCGACGTAGCGCGCGTCTGGCTCTACCAGGGGAACATTACCGAGGAAGAAGAAGACGGCACCGAGCGCTACCGTGAACTGAACCGCGCCCGGACCGACTTTTTTGATCACTACGACTTTGCCTCCAATCCCCTCGCCGCCACCACCCACGGGCATCCGATCTATCCCGCGAGTACGGGCATCGGCACACTCGAGCGCGGACTCATCGCAACTTGTCTCGCAGTGCAGACAGACCGCAAGGACGTGCGCCTGCTCTCGCTCGAGAATCCCCAGCAGACCTCTGCCTTCGACTATCCGAAGGAGTATTCGCGGAAGAGTCCGAAATTCTCGCGAGCCATGGGCATGCGCATCGGAAACCACCTCACCACCTGGGTTTCCGGAACGGCCAGCATCATCAACGTCGAAACCGTCTTCCCCGGCGACATCGCCAAGCAAACCGAACAGACTCTCGACAACATCGAAAAACTGATCGCTCCGGAAAACTATGCGAGCCAGGGTTGGGACGACTGCGGAGCCTATCTCTCGGATCTCGCAAAGGTGCGTGTCTACGTGAAATATGCGGAGGACTTCGAGGCTTGCCGCGCTGTCTGCGAGCGCCGTCTCGGACGCATTCCCGCGATTTATGCCCAGGCCGATGTGTGCCGACCCGATCTCCTGGTCGAGATCGAGGGTGTCGCGTTTTCTCCCATCCCACGGCGTACCGATCCTCCTGCCACCTGATTCCCATGCGCTCGACCGCCCTGATTGCCCTGATCGCTTTTTGGCTCGCCATCGGCGTTTCCGATCCCGCTTTGGCGGCGGTAATCCACCCTGTTTTCGAATCCGGTGCCGTCGTGCCACCGCCCGCCGACTCCGAGAATCCGAGTGATGTTCTCGACCGCATCGTCTTCGCCAACCTGAACACCCTCGGGCTAAAGCCGGCGAATCTGTCCTCGGACGCAGTGTTCCTCCGACGCACCTACTTGGTCACAATCGGGACGCTTCCGAGAGAAGACGAGGCAGTCGATTTTCTCGAATCGCAGGACAAGGCAAAACGCACTCTGCTCATCGAACGCCTGCTCGCGCGGCCCGAGTATGCCGACTACTGGGCGATGAAATGGGCCGATGTCCTCCGCGTGAAGGCCGAGTTCCCGATCAAACTCTGGCCGAACGCGGTGCAGATCTACCACCAGTGGATTCACGCCAGCGTTCGCGACAACAAACCCTTTCACCAGTTCACCCAGGAACTCCTCGTGGGCAGCGGCAGCAATTTCCGCGAAGGCCAGGTGAACTTTTACCGTGCAATGCAGGATCGCAGTCCGCGCGGCATGGCCGCCACCGTCGCCCTCACCTTCATGGGCGAGCGTGCCGAGAAATGGCCGACACGCAGACTCGACGCGATGGCCGGGTTCTTCGCCAACGTGGCCTTCAAATCCACCGCCGAGTGGAAGGAGGAAATCGTCTATTTCGATCCCACTGCCGACAAGGACGGCCTCCACAAGCAGGCCATCTTCCCCGACGGCACTCCCGCGACTCTCGATCCGGGAAAAAGCGATCCCCGCCTCATCTTTGCGCAGTGGCTGCTGCGCCCGGAGAACACCTCCTTCAGCCGGGTCGCCGCCAACCGTATCTGGACGTGGCTGATGGGCCGCGGTGTCGTCAACGAGCCCGACGATTTCCGCCCGGACAATCCTCCTTCCAACCCCGAGTTGCTGGCTTTCCTCGAGCGCGAGTTCATCCGTTCGCGCTGCGATGTGAAACATCTCATCCGCGTGATCCTGAATTCCCGAACCTTCCAGCTTTCCTCGATTCCCTCGCAGGATTCGACCGAGATTCCCGCGATGCATTTCGCCCACTATCCTCTTCGCCGTATCGAGGCCGAGGTGCTCATCGACGCACTCAACCAGATCACGGAGACCAAAGAAGCTTACAGCAGCCCCATCCCGGAACCGTTCACCTTCATTCCGGAAGACGTTCGCGGAATCGCCCTGCCCGACGGCAGCATCACCAGTTCCTTCCTCGAACTCTTCGGCCGCCCCCCTCGGGACACGGGCTATCAGTCGGAACGCAGTCTCGAAACCAATCCGGCACAACGGCTGCACATGCTCAACTCGAGCCACGTGCAGAAAAAGATCGAGGCATGTCCTCTCGTTGTCGACGCCACCACCGACGAAGCGGGCCTCCCCGGTCTCATCGAAAAACTTTATCTCACAGTTCTCTCCCGTACTCCCACCGCAGAGGAACTCGCCGCCCTCAAGTCACACGCCGACTCCACCAATGCGAGCGGTCGGGCTTTTGCGTCCGATCTCGTCTGGAGTCTCGTGAACCAACCCGAATTTCTTTTCAACCATTGATTCTGAAACAAGGCGAATCCGCCCAACCCAATCCGACCATGAACCTACCCGCTACCCCCCTGTCATCCGGATCGCTCCGCGATCTCCACCGGATTACCCAGTCGTTCCAGGGCGTGCCTCTCTCTCGACGCGAGGCGATGCGCCGAGCGGTCTACGGGTCTGCCGGATTGCTCCTTTGCGAACCTTTTGCGCTCCGTGCCAAGCCCTCCATGCCGACGGTCGAAGGCAAAGCCAAGTCCGTCATCCAGATCTGGCTGTGGGGTGGCCCCTGCCATATCGACACCTTCGATCCCAAACCCGAAGCAGGACGTGACTACAGCGGGGCTCTCGATGCCCCCATTGAGACCAACGTCAGCGGCATCCGCATCGGCCAACTCCTTCCCGAGCTGGCGAAGCAGGCCGACAAGTATTCCCTCATCCGCAGCATGACCCACGGAAACAACGGCCACGAAACGGCCGCCTACCTCGTGCAGACGGGACGCACCTCGGAACGCGACGTCTTCCCGGGACTCGGTGCGGTGGTCTCCTATTTCAAAGGATATGATGCGGGCTACACCGGACTCATCCCCCCTTATGTCGTCCTGACACAACCCCAGGGCCGCTTCTCCGAAGCCGGTTTCCTCGGCCCCCGCTACAAACCCTTTGCCACCGGCGGCGATCCGAATGGTAGAGTCTTCGCGGTCGAGGGCATCATCGCTCCGGGCATCACCGAAGAGCATCAGAAGGAGCGCCGCAATCTCCTCGGACGGCTCAACACCCTCGGTGGCGCACTCCCCGGCGACGCCACCCTCAAGACCGTGGTCGATTCGGAATCCCAGGCCTACGAACTCATTCTCGGTGACGCCGGCAAACTCTTCGATCTCGGTCAGGAAAAGGATGAAGTCCGCGATGCCTACGGCCGCAGCACCTTCGGCCAATCCTGCCTCATGGCCCGTCGTCTCGTCGAGAAGGGCGTTCCCTTTATCACCATCAACTACCAGGGCTGGGACACTCACAAGCAGCACTTCCAAATCATGAATCGCAAGCTGCCCGAACTCGACAAAGGTCTCGCCGCCCTGCTCTCCGACCTCGAAGGCAAAGGCCTTCTCGACAGCACCATCGTGTGGTGTACCGGAGAATTCGGACGCACCCCGAAGGTCGCGAACGAGTCGCCCTGGAACGGCGGACGCCACCACTTCGGAAAAGTCTTCTCTTGCCTCCTTGCCGGCGGTGGCTTCAAAGGTGGCCAGGTCGTCGGTTCGTCCAATGCCAAGGGTGAAGAAGTCGCGGAGCGACCCGTCTATCCCGCCGATGTCATCGGAAGC
>CALDKL010000657.1 GCA_937898895.1 uncultured Verrucomicrobiae bacterium
GATCAGAGCCACGATCTTCTTGCGGTTCTCGAGGGTGGGAAGCAGCTCGCCATCGTGATTGTCGAGAACCTCGACGGAGGTTCCCATGCGTTTTGCCGCTTCTTTCACTTCGGCAATTCGACGCTGCGCGAGTTCACCTCCGGACATGCCCCAGTGCCCGATGTCGCCGTTGGTGCACGCGACGAGCTTGACCTGGTGACCGAGTTTCGTCCATTTGATCGCACAGCCCCCGATCTGGAATTCAGGATCGTCCGGATGGGCCCCGAAAGCAATGATGCGAAGGGGGCGGGCCGGGGCCGACTTGGTCTCCTCTGCGTTGGCGGGAGAAATGACGATGAGCAGGGCCGCGCATAGGATCCGGGCAGAATCATGGAATGTCATGTGTCCATGATTTCGTTCTTCAGGCAAAAACGGAAGCGCAAAGCAATCCCCCCCGAGGGACGCGATGACGGATCGGAAAAAAACCGCCAACCCGACGGCGAAGAGAGGCCTCTCGAGAAACCCACTTCCCTGCGGACGACATTCAATCAGCGGGTATAATTCAGATAATTATGGAATTTTACGAAAATTCGAGGATAATTCCCCATGCCGCAACGACTTCTCCTTCACGACCGCCTCGATTCGATCGAGGCGAATCTCGGGGATTGGTCTGCGTTTTCCCGACAAAGCAAACTTGCCGCCCCCTTTTGTGAGGTTTCCGTGTGGACTTCCTGGCTCCGCGCCCACCCCCATCTCCAACCCGCCGTCTACGAATGGTTTTCCGGTGGGGAGCGCCGGGCGATCCTGCCCTTTTTTCGCCTCGGTCACCGTCTCGAAATGGCGAGCGGTCCCCACCTCGATTATCAGGATCTCATCGCTGCCGACCGCGAATCCTCGGTAGAGGCCCTGCTCGCGGTGATCGCGCAGGAGAGTCATCGCTGCGGCATCCTGCTGTTTCCAAAAGTCGCGGAGCACTCCCGCCTCGCCCTCGCCCTCGACGATCCACGCGTTGCCGCCGTCGCCCACCTACAGCATCGTTTCTGGAGCAAATGCCCCGTCGCATCGGTACCGCGAGAGCCCGGAAAAGACTTTTTCGCCTCGCTCCCCTCTCGCCAGCGAAAGGACTATCGCAACGCGGATCGGCGTCTTCGCGAGGCCTTTCCCGCTGCGCGGGTCGAGCACCACGGCCCCGGTTCGTTTCCCGAATCGCTCGTGGATGAAGTCGCTCGCCTTCACTGTCGCAATCAATTTCGCAAGGCCGGCCCCTCGGTTTGTGAAGACGCCGCATTCCTCACCTTTTTGAAAGACCAGGCTCGCTCCGAGTCAGCCCTGTGCCTGTCATTGCTCCGTCCCCCCCCCGACGTTTCGCCCATTGCCTTTACTCACGGCTAGCTT
>CALDKL010000658.1 GCA_937898895.1 uncultured Verrucomicrobiae bacterium
TCATGAGAATGGGAACGAGGCGCTCTTCGCTGCCACGGAGCACGAGGGCGATTCCCGGAGCGACGCCCTCCTCTCTTTGAAGATGTTGATAGTGGCTGACGAGCAGAATCCCATTCCGCGCGGCAATGCCGAGGACGGTGACAAAACCGACGAGGGACCCGAGGGAAAGCACACCACCGCCGAGCCAGGCGGCAAGGACGCCTCCGATGAGGGCGAATGGCAGGGTCAGGGCCACGAGCAGGACGAGCCGCAGAGATTGAAAGTCTGCGAGGAGCAGCACGAGGATGCCCGCCAGGGATGCGAGGGAGAGCCATGCGAGGCGGCTTTGGGCGGCCTGGCGCTCGGCCCATTCCCCAAGGATCTCCGGATGATATCCACTCGCGAAGGCGATTTTTCCGATCCGTTCTTCGATTTCGCGGGCGACCTCTCCGAGGGTGCGCCCACTGATGTTGCATGTGACGTCGATTCGACGCGAGGCACCCTCCCGCTTGATCGCATTCGGGGCGGGGACGATGGCGAGATCCGCAACATCTTCCAGACGTACATGGCCACCTGTCGGGGTCTCGATCAGTAGCTCGCGAAGAGTCGTATAGTCGGCGCGTGCCGAGGGGACGCTCCAGACAGTAACGTCGTGAACGCGCTGATCCTGGTAGACTTCTCCGACTTTGCGACCACTGACGAGCGTGGTTACAGCCCGCCGGATCTGCCCGGCAGTGAGGCCGTGCAACGCGGCGTTCTCTGATCGCAGCCTAACAGTGATCTGCGGCACCTGGACTTGCGGTTCGATTTTCAGGGCACTCACTCCAGGAATATCTTTCAGCGCGTTTCCGACTTCGGCCGCATGGTTCCGGAGCATGTCGAGATCAGGGCCGAAGATCCGCACGACGATGCTGGCACTGGCTCCGGTGAGGACTTCCTTGATGCGTTCCCTTAGAAATGTGAGCAGATCACGAGTAAGGCCGGGATACCCATCGACGACTGCCTGCACCTTCTTGATGGTGGTTTCGTATTCAGCGTCGGGATCGAGGCTGATCCAAAGTTCGGTGAAATCCGGCCCAACCACCTCGTCCGCGACTTCAGCCCTCCCGATGTGCGCCCCCTGGTTGCGAACTCCCGGCACCTTGAGGAGGTCCGTCGCGGCAGCCACCGTGATGCGCTTGCTCGCTTCGACGCTGGTGTTGGGTTTTTCCAGCCAGTGCATCAGAAAATCGCGCTCTTTGAAGCTCGGCAGAAATTCCTCTTTTAGTTGTGTTCGCCAAACCCATGCCGTAACGAAGAAAGCAACGGCGAGAACGGAGACGGCCAACGAGGGGCTTCGGGCGAAGGGCGGCAGGATGCGGCGATAGGCGGCCTTCATTCCACGAGCGAGAAGCGCATCCCGATGTCCGTCAGGTGTGACCTTGAGCAGCATGAGACTCAGCGCCGGGGTGAGAGTGAGGGCAACGGCGAGCGAGGCACCGATGGCGAGGATGTAGGAAAGGGCGAGAGGTCTGAAAAATGTGCCAGCGAGACCGGGGAGGAAGAATACGGGGAGGAAGACCAGAACGATGATGATGCTGGCATAGACGACCGCGCTACGGACCTCGAGCGAGGCATTGAGGACGACGCTAAACCTGGACTGAGGGGTCGCGAGTCGCGCATTCTGCCGCATCCGCCGCAGGATATTCTCCACATCGATGATGGCATCATCGACGACTTCTCCGAGTGCGATAATCAGACCCGCGAGGATCATCGTATTGATCGTCTCACCACGCCAGCGGAGGAGGAGCAGGGCGACCGCGAGGGAGAGAGGTATCGCCGTGACACTGATGACAGTGGTGCGCCAGTCGCCAAGAAAGAGAGCGAGAACAATGACTACGAGGAGGCAACCGAGCCAGAGCGCCTCGGTGAGGTGGTCGATGGAGAGCTGAATAAATGTCGCTGGCCGAAAAATGGTGCTGTCCACAATCACTCCGGATAGACCGGGTTTCATCTCCTCGATGACCCTCTCCACTCCGCTCGTGACATCGAGAGTGTTCCCCCAGGGTTGTTTTTCGACAATGAGGAGGATGCCTTCGCCATCATTGATGACAGCGTCCCCGATGAGGGCGGGGTGACCGATCCTGACCTCGGCAACATCGCCGAGCCGAATGGGTGCCCCGTTTCGGAATTCGACTACGGTCCGGGCGAGATCCTCCGGTGTCGAAATGAGGGAGATCTGGTTGACGCTGAGACGTAGATTGGGGGTATCGACAAATCCTCCCGCACTGATGGTCGCGGCATCGCCGGCGGCTCTGGCAATCGCATCCAGGGTAATCCCGGCGGCGCGCAGTTTCTGCGGATCGACGAGGACTTGGAACTGCTTGTCGCGCTGGCCCCAGATGGCCACATTTGCCACACCAGGGACAGACATCAGGCGCGGACGCATGGTCCAAAGGGCGATTTCGCTGAGTTCCATCTGGTCGAGCGTTTCCGAACGAAGTCCGACCTTCAGGACACGGCTCAAGGATGAGTAGGGAGCCATGAGGACGGGCGGCTTCACGACGGCAGGGAGACGACCTTGGGCCAGGTTGAGTCGTTCCTGGACCAGTTGACGCGCCCTGAGAATGTCGGTCCCGTTATCGAAAATCATCACAACGGAGGAGAGACCGAGCACAGACTTCGAGCGGATCGTCTTGAGGAAGGGCAGACCATTGAGCGAGTTCTCCAGCGGCACGGTGACCAGCGCATCGACCTCCTCGGTGGAGAGGCCGGGAGCTTCCGTCTGCACCTCGACGAGAGGCGGGGCGAACTCGGGGAAGACATCCAGCGGCGCATTCCTCGTGGCATGGATGCCGACCATCAGCAAAGCCACCGCCGCCGCGACGACAAGCACGCGCATGTTCAGCGCCCAGGAGACGATGGAGTTCAGCATGATCGATGGTCTATTTGCCTGTCATGAACTCCGTGCCGAAGAGTTCGGCAGATCCGTCGGTGACGATCCTGGTCCCCGCGGGCGGACCACTGGCGAGCACCGCTTCGTTCCCGGCAAGCCGGGCAACCTGGATGCGGCGGCGGGTATATCGATGTTCGCCACTCTGCTCGTAGACCCACTGCCCGCCGTGAATATCGTGCAAGACGGAATGAAAGGGCACGACAAGGCTTTCCACCTTGCTGTCGCGCGTCGGAATTTCGACTGCGACTCGTTCTCCGGCGCGACATTTGGCATCCGCGGGCAGCGAGTAGTACCAATCGAGGGTGTTGTTCAGCGCATTTGCTGTCGATGGTCCCGAGACAGGGGAAGCACTTTGCGTTAGCAGGGTACCGCCCAGCAGGCTAACGACAGATTCGGCTTCGGCATCCAGCAACGCGGATTCGCCGCTATAGACAGAAACCCGCACCCAGAATCGCTTCGCTCCACCAACGTCTTCGATCGGCTCTCCAAGGAGATTGCGCTGTGCCCTGGCGGTGGACATCGCGGCTTCTGCAAGTGCGAGAGAAGTTTTGGCGTCGTCGACCCCGCGCGCACTCCCGGCTTCGGCGTCGAGCATTTTCCTGGCGCGATCCAAGGCAATCTTCGCAGCATCGATCTGCACTTGCGCCTCACGGATGCGGCCATCGGCGGTGGCCTGGAGATCGGCGAGGCGCAGGAACTCGTCGAGAGTTCCACCGATTACGGGCGCGGCCTGTTTTCCCTCCGCCGCGAGTGGCCTGACCACTTCTCCGGAGAAGAGTCGCACGGCGGCAAGAGGCTTCCGCTCGACGACCACAGTCTTCAACCGCAGAGCCTGTTCCGCGTCCGGAGTGAGCGTCAGGACGATGAGATCCCCCTCTTTGGTGATCGTGGCCGGGGCAGAGCCTCCGGGATCAGCGGACCAGAGTATCGCGTTGCCGTGAATCGCGAGCAGGCCGGATACGAAAGCGAAGGATTTCATCGGGGTCTATTGAGGGAGGGTTGCCTGCATGGCGTCTTCGAGGGCACCGGCGGCGGACAAGGCCTCCAGGTTCGCTCCCATCAGAGCGACGGCAGACGCGCTGGCTTCGATCTGGCGACGAGTAAGTTCGAGTGCAGAAAGTTCACCTCCCTCGACCCTATGGCGGGTCGCCTCGGTGGCAGAATGGGCCTCCCGCACGAGTTGCTCGGCAGTGGCGGATTTGGACCGCGAGGCGTTGTAGGCAGCAAGGGCGACATCGAGTTCGCCTTCGATCACGGCTTGTTGGGCGAGGAATCGCTTTTCAGCGACAGTCCGACGCGCCTCCGCCTCGGCAATGGGGCCACGATTGCGATTCAGAGGAAGCTCGAAGCTCAGGCCAAGCTGCCACCGATTCTGACCGGAGTTGAAATCGTAGCCCGGGTTTAGATTGATATCCGGGTACTGTTTCGCGATCTCCAGTTCGAGAGCGGATTCTGCCGCGACGTAGTCCGCGAGAAGCGCCATGAGGTCGGCGCGTTGGGTGAGGGCGCGACATCGGCACTCCTCAGCACGGATGGGGCCAAGGCGTTTGAAGGTCGAGAAATCGAGGTTCACACTGCGCATCGCCGTCAGGGGCACCCCGACCGAAGACGCCAGATGCGCCTCCCCTGTCGCTGCGATCCGCTCGGCATCCTGCCGGGCAAGTCGCGCACGATTGAGCATCAGACGCGCCTGCGTGAGCTCGAATTCGGAGACGTCCCCCGCCGCCATCTGCGAGTCGAGTTTTCGGATTGCCTCGTGGTGCAGATTCTCTTCGATTTCGAGCAATCGGATGTTCTCTCTGGCACCGTAGACTTCGAGCATGGCACTTCGCACTCGCGAGCGCGCCGCCCAGGCTCGTGCCGAGACCCTCCACCTCGCCGCCTCAGCAGCAGCCCTGGCCTGTATCGTGCGACGGGATCGTTTACCGGCCGTCTCGATCGGAAACGAGAGACTTGGATTGAGGAACCACGGGGTGAACGCTACTGCGCTGCTCGTCCACTGGGGAGCGAAGGTGAAGACCGGATTGGGACGTTGCTGTGCGGTCAGGATTGCGGCCCCTGCCTCCGCCGCCTCTGCCCGGGCGAGCGCGACGTCGGGGTGGAGATACGTCGCGGCGAGGGCGAGGCGATCCACCGTCCACGCCTCACGGTTCGCCCCTTGCTCCCTGAGAAAGATCAGCAAGCCCGGATCGGTCAGCGAACGCCCGGCATAGTCTGCGGCGACCATGTCCACCGAAAGAGGTCTTGACTCGTACTGTGCGCACGAGATGAACAGGAGGGCAGCAAATGGAATGGAAAGGGAAATGGCGTTCATGCGAATCCCGCATGCCCCAATTCACAAACCAACTTCCATCGACGTCAAGATCGCAGAAGAAAGATGACAGATTCTTCATCTATCCGATTTTACGGAATTGACGGGGAAGGCCACGCTCACTCTCGTCCGATCATCGGGCAGCACTTCGAAGGCGATCCTCCCCCCGTGTGCCTCGACGATGGACTTTGCGATGCTGAGACCAAGCCCGCTGCCATCGATGGCGGCATTGTGGGCGGGGTCGCCGCGGAAGAATCGATCAAAGACTCGCGGTCGGAAATCAGCCGGAAGGACCATGCCTGTGTTCGTGATGGTGAATTCCGCCTCCTCACCGGTGCTTCGCAGGGTCAACTCGATGGTGCCTCCGGCCTGATTGTACTTCACCGCGTTGTCCCCAAGGATTAGCAGGAGCTGGCGCACACGCATACGGTCCGCGCAGATGGATGTCGGCTCACTGTGCAATATCGCCACTGAGACGTCCGTCGCTGACGCGAGGATGGCAATATCCTCCGCAAGGTCACCAACCAAGTCATGCAGCAAAACCGGTTCCCGATTCAGGACCATCAGTCCTGCATCCGCGCGGGCAAGGAACGAGAGATGTCCAACAATGGATGAAAGCCTCTGCACCTCCTCAAGCATGGCGACCGCCCCTTCGCGTTCCGCTTCCGACGTCGCTGCGTTCGTTACCGTCCGTTCCAATGTGCCATGAATGATCGTCAATGGCGTCTTCAGTTCATGGGAGGCATTCAAGGTGAATTCCCGAGTCTGGATGAAGGAGAGCGAGAGGCGCTCCTTCATCCTGTTGAAGATGCCCGCCATGCGGTCGAGCTCATCGCCGGTTCCGCTGACGGGGAAGGGATCAGAGAGATTCGAAACGTCGGTCCTTTCCAAGGCGTCCGTCAGAACCGCGATGGGACGCAGGGCTCGGGCAATCAGGATTCTCCCCATGAGGATTCCAAGCAAAATCGCAGGCAATCCGCCGAAGACGACAACCTCGAGAGTTTCGAAAAGGAGGTCGTGTTTCAACGCCGCATCCATCCCTTCCCGCAAGAGCACGTTCCTGTGCTCGTTGAGTTCGAACCAGCTCCAGAATCCGACAAACACCAGCGAAATGCCGAGCGTGACCGAATAATAGAGGAAAATACGGTGCCGCAGCGTCATGGCTTTTGCAGCAGTGCGTAACCGAGGCCACGCACTGTTTGAATGAGTTTGGCAGGGTAGTCCCGGTCGATCTTGTCGCGAAGCCTCCTGACGTAAACTTCGACCAGATTGGTGCCCGGATCGAAATCGTAGCCCCACACCGCACTGATGATATCCCGTCGACTCACAACATTTCCCTCGGCGCGAAACAAGCACTCGAGAAGGAGACTCTCGCGAAGCGACAGTTCGATTTGCATGTCTCCACGCCGCACCTTTCTCAAGGCCGGATCGAAGGACAAGTCGGCGACGGAAAAATGATTTGGCTTCAGTTGGGTGTTGCGCCGCATTTGGGATCGGATCCTCGCCATCAGTTCTGATATCGCGAAGGGCTTGGGTAAATAGTCGTCGGCCCCTGCGTCAAGCCCCTTGACACGCTGCTCCACATCACCCCGAGCAGAAAGCATAATGACGGGAGTAAAGATCCCCCTGGCACGGAGAGCACGAACCAAACTCAGGCCGTCGAGTTTTGGCAACATGATGTCAATCAGCAAGATCTCGAATTCGCCTTGCAGCGCCCTTTCCAACCCTGCTTTGCCATCCTTCACCCACTCCACTCCAATCTCTTCACGGCTAAGGGACCCACACAGAAGAGCGGCTGTCTTGGGTTCATCCTCAACGAGTAGGAGGCGCATCGTGGGATAGATCAATGTGGCCTGAAGAGGATGGAAAAACACCTCTCCTCGTTTGGTTCGGACGTTTCTGGAAAGATTTCGCGACGGTCTCCGAGTGCGAGTCGCGCCCTTTCCGCAATGCATCGGTTTGCAGTGATGGGGAGCCCCGAAATTGGCAATGCCACTTTCACGAGCCAACAAGCCAAAAAACGGGCGGAGGGCACTCTTCGCACCAGAGTCTCGAAGAAGCCAATCATGAGCCTCCAGAAGGAAACGACCGGATCAATCCCGGAACAACCACCCGCACCGGAGGCCCCTTCGGCAGGGCAGCAGGCTTCGCACACCGCTTCAACAGTGCCGATGGCGCACAGCGTCTCATCGAGTTCCCGGCAAATGGCTCCTGCAGTGACCCTCGGAGGATCATCCCTTGTCACCCATTGCTCCCCCCGCTGCGGGGCTCGCGTGTCGCGCTCTTCGAGCATCCTCCAATCTATCCGGCCACCTTGATTTGGGAAGAGTATTTCAAGAGAATGATTGACCGAGTTGCTTTTCGTTTTTCATGGTGCGCCCCTTGCCGACGACCGTTGCTCAAGAAGTCTGCTCCGCGATCAATGTCCGGAGGCCCATTTCACGGCATTGCTCAGGAGCTTCTTGAAGGCATCCAGATCGTGGGTGCGGGCATCGTGACCCAGGGCAATGCCGACGATCCGGGCGCTCGGATGATCGGTGATCCACACGCTCGGATGCGCGACCTGGTATCGGTCGCTCGGACTGGTCTCGGTGAGGACGGTGATTTTCGCGGTACCGTTCGGCGGAGCCTCGGCATTCATGTAGTAGAGTTCGTCCTCGACGGTGAAACGGGCTGGCACCTCGGACAGGATCGCGTGCTCCCGAATCGTCCTCACTTCGAAGGGATGAATCTTGTCATGCCCGCGGGCACCGCCCCCGACGATCTGAGCATTCAGTTCCGGCCATCCGGCATACCCATACCAGGTGCCGGAATGAAGCATCAGAATCCCTTTGCCCGCAGAAGCGAATTCGAAGAGTGCCTTGCGATAGGCAATCGTGTCGAAGAAATTTCGATTCACGCTGATGACGGCCACCTCGGCGTTTTTCAGTTCAGCGGCAGCCTGGTCGCGATCCTCGGTGTAGTGGACCGTGAAGCCAGCGGCCCGGAGAGTGGCGACATCGGTATCGCCAAAAAACCGGGAGAAATCGTGCGAGCTGCCCCCGCCAATGACGAGCACCCTGGTTTTCCCCGCCTCCCAATGCACGGGTGAGGCAGGAACGAGCGGTCGATCTCCCTTGCCGCCTTCTTTCGGGCCTGATTCAGAACCCTGGGCGGCATTCGGCCTGCCAGGCTCCGGAAGCGGTGTTTGTTTCAAGGCCTCGCTGCGGACGGCTGACGGACCCTTGCCTTCCAGGTCCGCAGTGATCGCGACGACGACTGGGGCCGTTGCGTTGCCTTCGGGACTCTCGAGGATCAGGGTCTTCACGATGGCATTCTTCGAAAGGTCGAGCGTGAGCAGACGCATCTGCTGACCGTCGGTGAGACCATCGACGTAGAGGGATCCCGGCACATCAACGCGACGGATGTAGTCACTGAAATGGACCCCATTGACAAAAGTAAACTCCTCCCTTCCTCCATCGGCATATACAACCGTGGCCTTGAGGGCCGGACTCTGCTCGCGATGGGCGGGCCACCCCCAGCCAGAGATGCCGCTGAGCATTTGCAGACGTTTCGCAGCCACATTCACCGGGATTTCCACCCGGGCGGGGAAGGTGGTGCTGTAGCTGTTGGGCGGACCACCTTTGAGAACGATCAGATTGGCACCGTTGGAGGCTTTTGCGGCGTCCTGGATAAAGAAGGGAACCCCCTCGACCCTGACTTCGCCAAATCGGTTGAGGCGGACCTGTCCCTGCGTGGGCGCGGACCCGGCAAAGACGCCACTGCGACTGTCGCCGGTGAAGGCATCGCTGAGTCGGAGGATGCGAAACTGCTTCATCGCATCGCCGCAGAGGAAGGCGAGGATATCGCGCAGTCCGTCTGCCCCCAGGGCTTCGAGACCTTCCGGCATGAGGCTGCGGCGGGTGTTCTCGCGCTTCTCGATCTCACTTTTCGCGACCTCGCGCACTCCGACCTGCGTGGCGAGGGTGACCGAAGCAGTGTTTTCAGCAGTGATGACCCCCTGGAGCAACTCACCCTTTTTTGTGGTCAGGTGAAAGGCCCAGAAACTGGGATCGACCTCCCGGTTCGGATCGACAATGTGGACGAGCAGGTCCGCAGGTCCATGTGCCCCCATGCCGGTGAGGTCGGGGCCGACCGCCATGCCCTGCCCATCGAACTTGTGGCATACGGCGCAGGCGGCCGTGAAGAGCAGTTTTCCATTGGCGACATTGCCAGGTTTCTCAACTTCGGACGTGAGCCGGGCGAGGATCGCATCCTTGGCTGCGTTGTTGATTTTGAAAAGCTCATTGGCCCGCTTCGCGATGGATTTGTTCGGATACGAACGGAGCCGCGCAATGTCTCCGGGAGCAAAGCCCTCGCGCGACATTGTCCCGGCCTTCACCGCGTCGAGCAAGGCACCGGTCGCCTCGGGTCGGCTGAGAATGATCTCGAAGGCCAAGGGCTGAACTTCGGACCGGATTCGACTCAGGAAAGTCACGAGCCCCATCGCCTTTCCTGCTTCGCCCACTGCCTGGACGATGGCGGACTGGAGCGCGGCGGGACTGTCCGCCTCGGCCAGAGGCTTCACGCCGGCCTCCACATTCGCAGCAATGAGCGCCTTCGCCGCATTCACACGGGCTCCGATCGGTGCGGCCTTGTCGTTCAGCTCGTGAATGAGTTTCTCCTGCGCTGCCGACAGCGCTCCGGCAAGGCTCTCACATCCCTTCCAGCGCGAGATGATCGGCAGGACATGACCAGCCTGACTGCCGCCCAAGAGCACTTTGAACGCATCGAGCGGCGGCCGAGAACTTGCGATCTCTTCATTCATCTGTGTTGTGATCCCCCGCAAAATTGCCACCTTCACCGCATCCGCTTTTGCATCCGCGTTGGCACAGGCGACAATGAGGTTTGCGGCATCGGCGGGCAGCGCCGCAGGGAGCAGCGCGGCGACGAATTGGGAGAGAGACTCGGAAGAGGGAAAGGACAAAGCGGCCGCGATGAATTCGGGAGCCTTTCCGGAAGCGGCGGCAATGAGGGCACTGCGGGTCCAGTCATCCTGGGCGGCGGCGTAGTCTTTGAGAAGCGCCTCCGGATTCGCGGCACTCAGGGCTGCTTCGTAGGCCCGCAGTGCCCGGCTCCCCTGAGCTCCTTTCGCTTCCGGTCTGTGGCGATACGCCGTAGCAGAGGGAGCTTTCGCCTCCTTGTGCTGCACCTTCCAGATCCGGCCGTAGTAGTGGTCGCGATCCGGACGGACGGCGGCGTTGGCGGGACCGTGGACGGGGCCGCGGGTATCGTTGTGAATGACGGCCTGATTGCAAAAATCGACGACATACAACGCACCATCCGGTCCGGTGCGGACCTCGATGGGTCGGAACCAGAGGTTCTTGCTGCGGATGAATTCCAGCTCCTCGCGACCGGGTTCTTTGGTGGTCTTGTAACTGACGCCTTCCGGCGTGACGAAGCGGTGGCTGACGATGTTCAGGGTAGGTTCGGTGGTGAAGTAGCTGTAGTTCCATTTCTGCGGCCAGGCACCGCCTTCATAGATGGCGCAGCCAGCCGCAGCGGTGTAGCTGCCGACAAAGTCGATCTGCACGTAGGCTTGCTGCTCCCATTGCATGGCCGGATAGGTCGTCTCACGCTCGATCATGCCTTTCCACGAAGTCACGCCGGGCAGCTTGCCTTTGGCCAGCACGTTTTCCGGCAACACGGTATGCAGCAGGACGATGCCGCTGGTGGGCTGGGTCCAGAAGACCTGACCGTCGGTGGTGATATCGAGTCCCCAGGTATTGCCGCCTTTGGAGGAATATTGCTCGAAGGCGCTGCCGTCCGGCCGGAAGCGCACCACGCCGCTGCCGATGGGTCCAAAATGTTTGCTGCCATCGCCCGAGGTCACGTCGTCGCTGGCGGAGTAGCCGTGGGTGGCATACACCCAGCCATCGAGTCCCCAGCGCAGATTGTTGATGACCGCATGGGTGTCGCGGGTGCCGAGATTGGTATAGAGCCTGGTGCGTTTGTCAGACTGATCGTCGCCGTTTTGGTCTTCGAAGAACCAGATGTCGGGCGCGGCACAGACGATGACGCCATTTTTGTAAAAGACACTGCTGGTGGCCAGCTCAATCTCGTCGGCGAAGACCTGTTTCTTGTCCATGATGCCGTCACTGTTCGTGTCGGAGAGGATGGAGACGCGATCCTGCGGTTTGCGATCGTATTGGCCGGGGTGAAAGGCACCGCTGTCTTTCCATGCCTCGACATTGGCCTGACGGAGTCCGTTGGGATACTCGGGCGTCTCGACGACCCAGAGACGGCCCTTTTCATCCCAATCGATGTTCATGGGCTTGTTGATGAGCGGCTCGGCGGCGACCAGGGAAAGATCGAATTCGGGGTGGATCTCCAACTGTTTCACGAGGTCCTGGGGACTGGGGCATCCGCCTTCGACATAGCGCAGTGCATCGCCCAGTTCAGATGGCTTGCAGAGTTCATCCACATTCTGCCGCTTCCCCGCCCAGGCAATACCCCGGAGGAGCATCGTGCGCAGGCCCGGGTGGCTGAAGTTTTTGTACCAATGCCCGGGCAGGCAGGTAAAGGCGCGATAGTTCTCCTTTTCATAAGTCCACACCTGCGGCTGAATGTCGTAGATATTGACCCCTTTGTGCTTTGCCACGGCTTCGGCGGCACGGGCCTGCGCCTCCTTGTTGCCCCCTTTGATCTGGGGGGTGTTCGGTGTGTAGGCGGCCGCGAGAACCCTGGCCTCGGGCAACAGATCCATGTCGAAATAGATCTCGTCCTCGAGGTCGAAATTGCTGAGATCCTTCGTGATCGGATTGCGGTGATCGGTGAAGTAGAGGCTCAGGGGGGCTTCCAACCACTTCGTCTTGCCAAAGTGCCACGAGCCACCGATGACGCTCTTGAACCAGTCGTGATCCCTCGAGGCCGCCCCCGCGTGAATCACAACCAGTCCTCCACCACGCGCGAGAAACTCCATCAGATTCTTCCTCTCTTCCTCGATTCGGATGTTTCCCGACTCCTGCGAGTGAAGGATGAGCACGTCTGTCTTGTCGAGTTGTTCTTTGGTGGGAAATTCCAGACCGCCATCAGCCTTGGCGCCGCGTTCATTGAGCAGGGGCACCCAATCCTGCAAAAACTGGGGAAAATCGTGCGCTCCGGGACCATGCGATTTTTTCCCGGCGCGGATGAAGACACGGAGAGGGTCGGCCGAGACAGCGGACTGAAGGCAAAGGGAGGAAAGACAGAGCGCGGCGAGAAGGAAGCGTTTCATGATCGAAGCAACAGTAATCAGAATCGGACCTGCCAGTGAAGCCCGTTTTGCGCTGCGTGCGGAACCGCGATCACGGAAGGCAGGCGCACCCGCAGCCACCGCCCCCCCCGAAACGGAGCAGCGGCCCCCGTCGGTTTGCCGCTGGCACTCCCTCGGGAACCCGCTATGATCTCGTCATGTCTCTCCGCCTTTTCAAAACCACTTCCGCCCTTGTTCTGGAATCGACCGATGCTCCCGGAGTCTTTCGTCAGGCTGGCCCCGAGTTTTCGATCAACGCTCTCTTCACCTTACCCGATCCGCTCGCGTATGCCCGCTTCGCCTACGAATCCGCTTCGGCAGCTCTCGCTTTCCGCGAAGACATCCCCTGCGAGGCACCCATTGGGGATCAGGAGATCTGGGCTGCGGGAGTCACCTACTTCCGCAGCCGCACCGCACGAATGGAGGAGGCGGAAGTCGCCGGAGGCGACCTATTCTACGACAAGGTCTACGAGGCCCCTCGCCCGGAGTTGTTCTTCAAATCGGCGGCGGCGAAAGCTCGGGGCACGCTCGCAAAGGTCGGCATCCGGAGCGACTCGACCTGGGACGTGCCGGAACCCGAGTTCACCCTCGCGATCAACGCGGATGGAAACCTCTTTGGCCACACCATCGGCAACGACATGAGTTCGCGCTCGATCGAGGGCGAGAACCCGCTCTATCTGCCCCAGGCAAAAAATTACACAGGTTCCTGCGCCCTTGGTCCCTGCCTCGTGGTGGGCCCCCTCCCCCCACCAGAAACCAAAATTGCGATTGCCATCTCGCGAAAGGGAAAAGAGGTCTTCACCGGGGACACGACCCTTTCGCAGATCAAGCGTCGATTCGAAGAACTGGCCGACTGGCTTTTCAAGTGCAACCAATTTCCCACAGGAGCCTATCTCATGACCGGAACCGGCATTGTCCCCGACAGCGATTTCACCCTGCAGGTCGACGACGTCGTCGAGATCCGGATCGAGGGAATCGGAACCCTGCGGAACACCGTGGAAAAAGTCTGACATTCTTGCATTTTCCCCTCCTGCTCCCGCTCCTCAAGCATTGAGGATCCTTCGAATTTTGAGTAGGAGAACGAGTGCGAAAGTACATGCCCCCCGCCCAATGAACCCGCTCCTCGACTCCGGCAACGACTCCATCTACACCTTGCGCACGAAAGCTCCGGGACCGAGCGGAGTATTGCCATTCACTCACGAACAACTCGCATCCCATCCGAGCGGGCACCTTTTCGGATGGACGCAGAATGTGGGTATGGGCTGGCCTTCGGACAAGGTCGCGGGTGGGGATTATCTCATCCTCAGCACCCAGGGCGGGATCCGTCAGCCGGATGGGACTCCCATCGCTCTCGGTTACCACACCGGGCACTTCGAAGTCGGACTGCTCATGGAGGAAGTCGCCAAAACGATCACCTCGCTCGGGGGAGTCCCCTTTGCGGGCTTTGTCAGTGATCCCTGCGACGGTCGCACTCAGGGCACCGATGGGATGATGGATTCTCTGGCCTATCGCAACGATGCGGCCACCGTCTTCCGCCGTCTCATCCGCTCGCACCCGACCCGCAAGGCCGTTGTTGGCGTAGCCACCTGCGACAAAGGGCTGCCCGCGATGATGATGGCCCTCGCATCCCTGCATGATCTTCCCACCGTGCTCGTGCCCGGTGGAGTGACCCTGCTCAGCGAAGACACCGACGAGGATCTTGGTCGCATCCAAACAATCGGGGCGCGATTTGCCCAGGGCACCCTGAGCTTCGCCGACGCGACCGAAGCTGCCTGCCGGGCCTGTGCCTCGCCGGGCGGGGGGTGCCAGTTCCTCGGCACGGCGGCGACGAGTCAGGTCATCGCGGAAGCGCTGGGGCTGACCCTTCCCCATTCCTCGCTGGCCCCCTCCGGAGCCGACCTCTGGCGCGACATGGCGCGACGATCCGGAGCCGCCGTGGTCACGCTCGAAAAACGCGGCATCACGACAAAAGACATTCTCACCGACGCCGCCTTCGAAAACGCCCTCGTCCTTCACGCCGCCTTTGGCGGGTCGACAAATCTCATCATGCACCTGCCGGCGATCGCTCATCAGGCCGGAGTGAGGCGCCCCACGGCAGACGACTGGAGGCGCGTCAATGCCAAGGTTCCGCGTCTCGTCGATGCCTTGCCGAACGGTCCGAAACACTACGCCACCGTGCAGGTCTTTCTCGCCGGGGGAGTTCCCGAAGTGATGCTGCACCTGCGCCGGGCAGGCCTGCTGCACCTCGACGCACTCACCGTTTCGGGAAAACCCCTCGGAGAGATCCTCGACTGGTGGGAGAAGTCCGAGCGACGGTCGCGCCTTCGCGAAAAACTCACTCAGCTCGACGGGATCGATCCCGACCATGTCATCATGTCACCCGAAGTCGCCGCCTCTCGGGGATTGACCTCAACGGTGACCTTCCCCGGCGGCAATCTCACGCCCGAAGGATCGGTCATCAAATCGACCGCCATCGATCCGAGTCTTGTCGATGCGCGCGGGATCTATCTGCACGAAGGACCGGCGCGCGTGTTTGCCTCCGAACCCTCCGCCATCGCAGCCGTGAAATCGACGGGGCCCGACCGGATTCGGGAAGGGGACGTCATCGTCCTGATCGGCCTCGGCCCGATTGGCTGCGGAATGCCCGAGACCGCGCAACTCACCATCGCTCTCAAGCACCTGCCCTGGGGCAAACACGTCGCTCTGATCACCGATGGCCGATTTTCCGGCGTCTCCACAGGGGCCTGCGTCGGCCATATTTCTCCCGAAGCATGGGCGGGAGGCCCCATCGGGAAAGTGCGCGACGGCGACCGCATCCGCATCCGCATCGACTGCCGCAATCTCACCGGCACGGTCGATCACCTTGTCGACGAAGCGGAATTCCGCTCACGATCCGTGAACGAAAAACTCCACCGCCTTCCCCATGTCCCCGACGATACCCGCCTCTGGGCCGCCCTGCAGAACGTCAGCGGTGGAACCTGGGGCGGATGCATCTACGATGTCGATGCGATTCTCGCCAAACTGAATTCCTGACAAAACACCCCTTCCTCCAATGAAAATCCCCGGCCTTCGCGCCGCCGACGACCTCTTTCACGGCCTCGCCCATTTCGGTCGCATGCTCGACAAGATCCGCCTCACCCAGGCCGGAACCCTTCCCGAAGGCTACTATCTCGGCGAGGGGCATTTCACTTGGTGGGATGCCCGGATCTGTCGTTTTCTCGGAGTCCCCTACTCGGACCTGCGGCACCTCGTCGAATCCGGAGCCTCCGATGAAGCGACTCTCGCCTGGTGTTTCGAAGCGGGCACAAAGCCAAATGAGGAACAGATCCGGATCTGGTCGGCTTTCCTGCTCAAGCGCGGCTGGCGCGACGAGGCCAGCGCCGGACTCGAGCAGGACAAGGCTGCCGCCGGATTCGCCGACCGGGACGATATTCAGACCTTCATTGACCTGCAAAAAGCAGAGGAGAGTTGATTCCCAGAACGTTTTCTGAGAAGGTCACCTCCATGAAAGCCCTCCTTGTCGGTGCCGCTCTTTCTGTCCTCTCGCTGCCTCCAATTCACGCCCAGGAGGAGGCAGCACCCTCCATCCCCCTCACCGAGGCGGTGAAACTGGGCGTAGAGGGTATCGCGGAAAAGCGTGGGGATACGAGCGAGACGGGGTACGCAAATGCCGCAATCACCTACGCCGCCGCGAAACGCCTGGAAACGGAGAATGCCCTTGCGGCGAGAGACATGGCCTTCGTCGTGGACCTGGATCATCTGCGCGATGTCATCTCCGGATGGGACGTAGCCTGGTCCGAAGCCTTGTATGCGGCGGCCGGAGGTGGGACGATGTGGGCGCGTCTGCCCGCACACCTCGAGGCATCCGGTGAGGAAATGCTCGCCAAACTCGCCAAACGAATGCCCCTGAAACCCGGCAGCGCCTCCCCCGAGACGCTTGCGCGGTGGAACAAGGTCGGCAAGATCATCGAAAAGGCGTCCGTCCCCGAATTTGCCGACGAAACGACCCGGGCCGGCTGGAAAAACCAGAAGGACTCCCTCCATTCGCTCTGGGAAGGAATCAGCTACGAACTCCAGGCGCTCGCCGACGCCGACGCGCGAACCCTACTCGAACACCTCCTCCCCGACGAAGAGCAACTTGGCATGCTCTCGGGGCAGTGAGCCGATGCTTTCGTCACCTACTCACTTGATCCTGACAAACCACCATGAATCCGCGGCTCCTCTTCTCCACCTTTGGCCTGTTCTGCCTGTGTTCCCAGGTTTGCGTCTCTGCGGATGCGAACGGGGAACTCATCTTTTCCGACGACTTCGAACGATCCGAGTCACAGGAAACAAAAGACGAGCCCGGCAAGGGTTGGGCGACGAACAGCAAAAACCGCGCCAAGGGGAACAAACAGGTCGACCTGCGCGAAGGAGCCATGTTTGTCTACCTTCACCCCGAAGCCGATCACGCCGTCTCGGTGACGCAACCGGCCATCTTCACCGACGGGGCCGTCGCCCTGCGCTTCCGGCTCGATGATCCGAAGGACGAACTCGGGCTCGACTTCGCCGATCTCGCGTGCAAGGAAGTTCACGCCGGCCACCTCTTTGCGGTGCGGGTGAATTCACGGAAGGTCATTTGCCAGGATCTGAAGACCGGAAACATGCGTCTCGACATCCGCGAGGCTCGGCTGGCCAAGACTCCCCTGACCGACGAACAAAAGACCACCCTTCAGGGAAAGGAGAAGGGACTCAACCAGAAGACATCGCTCGGTGAATGGCACGAAATCCTCGTGTCGGTGGAGGGGGATGCCCTTCGCGTCGATCTCGACGGGACCGAAACGATGACCTTCGCCTCGCCGGGGATTGCGCACCCCACAAAGCGGCTCCTGCGCCTCTCCGTGCCCCGCAACGCCGTCGTCGACGACGTGCGGATCTGGCGGAAGAAGTGATCGAAGCCAAGGTGTCCGATCGGCGCCCTCACTCGGCGAGGGCCTTCTCGATCGCGGCGACGACAGTGGCATCGTCGGGCTTCACCTTGGTGGCAAAGCGGCGGATCAGCTTGCCATCCTTGCCGACGAGGAATTTTTCGAAATTCCAGCCGATCTCTCCCTGCTTGTCGGGGTTTTCGGCGGCGGTCAGGTAGGTAAAGAGCGGAGCCTTGTCGTCTCCCTTCACCGAGACCTTCGAGAACATGGGGAACTCGACGGAATACGTGCTGGCGCAAAATTCCGCGATCTCCTCGTTGGTCCCCGGTTCCTGGCCTCCAAAATTGTTCGCGGGAAAGCCGAGGACGGCGAATCCCTTATCGGCAAACTTCGCGTGCAGGGCCTGGAGCGGATCATACTGCGGGGTCGCACCACACTTCGAAGCGACGTTGACGATCAGGAGGACCTTTCCCTTGTAGCCGGAAAGATCGACCTCCTCGCCTTTGATATTTTTGACCTTGAAGTCGTAGACGGAATCTCCCGCGACGAGAGGAAGAGCAGCGAGAGCCAGGACGGAGAGGAGTGTTTTTTTCATGGTTTTCGGATACGCGTATTGATGGATGATTGGATGGAGGAACAACCGAGAATGTGGGCAATGAAACGTCAGTTCCGCAGATTCATATATCCCCCATCGATGTTGTAGGTCTGTGCGGTGATGTAGGAGGCGTCGTCACTGCAGAGATAGAGGGCGAGTTTTGCGATCTCGTCAGGACGAGCCATGCGTCCGATCGGCTGGACCTTCGAGAGTTTTGCAAACATCTCGTCTCGATTGTCCGGGTAATTTTTTGCCAGGTAGCCATCGACGAAGGGGGTGTGGACACGAGCCGGGCAGATCGCGTTGCAGCGAATGCCGAATTGGAGATAGTCGGCCGCGATCGACAGGGTCATGGTGTGGACGGCACCCTTGCTCGCCGAGTAGGCGAACCGATCTTTCAGTCCCGTGATCGCCGCGATGCTCGACATATTGAGCACCACGCCCCCGCCGGACTCGACCATGAGCGGCAGGACGGCCTGGAGGCAGAGGTAGACACCCTTTACATTGACCCGCATGACACGGTCGAAATCGGCCTCACCCGTGTTCGTCGCCGTACCGATATTCGCGATCCCGGCATTGTTCACGAGGATGTTCGGTTGCCCCAGGGCCGAAACGGTCGCCTCCACGGCGGCCGCCACGGAGGAGGCATCCGAGACATCGCAACGGAAAAAAGCGGCTTTCCCGCCATGAGCCTGAATCGCCGTCACGGTCTCCGCCGCGGCGGCCTCATCGAGGTCGAGGATCGCCACGGCCGCACCGGCAGCAGCAAAGGTTTCACTGATGGCCCGGCCAATGCCGGAGCCTCCGCCCGTGATGAGCGCGGTTTTGTTCTGTAACTGGGACATGATCGAATCGTGAACCGATTCCCCCGGTGCCGCAACGCGAATTGTATCCCTTCTTCAGGTCTCGTGTATTCTTTTCCGTCGGCGGGGAGAACGCCATGTCGTGCCTCGCTGCGGAAGAGGCTGTTTGCCGATCAACGGCTGCCAGACCCGGTGCAACGCACGAAGCGGCTGCCCCGGAAGCCCGTTTTCCCATGCGGTTTGAATCGGCCGATGGATTTCAGAGTCGCTCACAGTTCTTGCGCCCCCCCCCTTCTCCCCCTCTTGGAGGGAAAACGATTCCTCACGAATTTTGCGCACGAATTTGGCGAACACCACACTAGATTGGGGAGAGTTTCTCCGGAATGCGTTTTGTCCTGCCCCAGTTTCTCTTTCTGCTTCCCGTCTGGCTGCTCCTGGCCTGGAGATTCCGATCCCTCGCCCTGTGGCGACCGCTGCGGATGCTCCTGCTCGTGCTACTGACACTTCTCTTGTGTGATCCCCGGCTGATTTGGAAATCCGGCGGAATGGACCTGTGGGTTCTCCTGGATCGTTCGCGCTCGGCTGAGGATCTCATCGATGCGGGAGAACTCGAATGGCGCACTCTGCTCGAGCGTTCCCGGCCCGGCGCAGGACACCACCTCCATGTGCTCGACTACGCCTCCGAAGTCGTTCCCCTCGGCGCAGGCGAGAGTTCCGTGTACTCCGGCAATCGCGACCGCACCCGCACCGCCCTGGCCCTGCGGGAAGCTCTGGCCCGCATGGATCCGAAACGGCACAATCGCATTCTCGTTTTTACCGATGGTTACAGCACCGAGCCGCTCTCCGAAGTCGGGGCAAAACTCATCGAATCGCGTGTGCCGCTCGACTACCGACTCGTCCGTTCCCCGGAGAAAGCCGACTATCGCATCGCCTCGGTGGACTTGCCGGAACGAGTCCAGATCGGTGAACCCTTTGTCGTGGAAATCCGCCTCGTCGGATCCCCCGATGGCACCGTGCCCCTTGAAATCTACCGGGGAGGCACCCGCCTGTTTCAGGGCGAGGTCGAGGTTGCGGCGGGGCG
>CALDKL010000659.1 GCA_937898895.1 uncultured Verrucomicrobiae bacterium
CTACTTCCCCGATCCCGACCTGCTCCCCGTCCGCACCACCGCCATCCTCGCCCGCGTTCGCGAGCACCTCCCCGAGCTGCCGCACGCGAAGGTCGCCCGCTTCGAGTCGTCCTATCAGATCACCCACTACGACGCCTCCGTCCTCGCCTCCGACCGAGCCCTCGCGGATTGGTACGAGGCGGCGGCTTCGCGGTCCTCCGCCCCCAAAAAGGTCGCGAACTGGGTCATCAACAATCTACTCGCCGAGTTGAACGGGCGCGATCTCGGTCTCGCCGACTGCCCCGTCACGCCCGGCGCCCTTGCCGAACTCGTCGACCTCGTCGAGTCGGGCAAGGTCTCGCACAACCAGGGCAAAGAGATCTTCGCCCACCTCTTCGAGACTCCCGGCGAATCGCCCGCCGCCATCGCCAAAGCCAAAGGCTTCGAACCCGCCGACTCCGGAGAGATCGAGGGCATCGTCGATCAGGTGATCGCGGCCAATCCCGGACCCTCCGGCGAAGTGAAGGCCGGCAACGACAAGGCCGCGAATTTCCTCGTCGGCCAGGTCATGAAGCTCAGCAAAGGCAAGGCCAATCCGAAGCAGGTGACCGAGTTGGTGCTGGGAAGAATTCGGGGGTGAATGGTCGATCGAACGCCACTACAGCCCCACCTTCAACCCTTCGGCCTTGGCCACCTTCCGCGGCCGCTCGTCGAAACTCAGAAAACGCTCCGCACCCAGCAGAAGGGCCGCCGCGACGTGCATGAGATCGAGACTGCGGCTGCCGAGGCGGGCGCTGTGGCGATCCGCCAATTCAATGGCCTTGGCATACAGTGCGGGAGTGGCCACGGGCTGGACGACGAAGATTCCATTTGCCGCATCGTCGAGAAAAAGCCGACGTTTTTGAGCGGCGGCCCCGGTCGTCAATTCGCCGCGAAAGACGGCGAGGTGGAAGGCGTTGCAGAGTTCCAGCTCGCACAGTGGAGAGAGCCAGACCGGCGGAAGGAGCTTCTTCATCGCTTTGGCCGCTGCGGCGCTGGTCGTTTCCGTCTTGTAGAGAGAGACGACGAATCCGGTGTCCGCGTAGCCCTTCATCGATCACCGCGGTCGTAGTCCAACAGGCATTCTTCGGAGGCACTGAGAGTTTCATCGGGAAATTGATCTCGCAGGCGAGCTAGGAAATCCGGCATCTCGACCTTCGAGGAAACGGAAGGAGGCACGGGCGCGAGGCGTGCAAAAGGCTTCCCCGACCGAGTGATCTCGACACTTTCCCCTTCCTCGATCCAGCGGGCGACCTTGGGAAAGGAGTTGCGAAGGTCTCGAATCGTGGCCGTTTTCATTGTGATACAATAATGTCTCACAATGAAAAGTTCGTCAAGCCGCGACTCCCCTCACCTCACTCCCCACCCCTCGTCGAAGAATCCCGCCTCGAGCACTTTGCCCGGCCATTTTCCGTCGGGTGCGGTGTTCACATCGATGATCGCCCAGTCGGGCAGTTTCGGAATCTGCTGAGAGTTGTTGAGTAGAGCGTCCTCGCGAAAGGTCGGGCCGCTGTTGAGAACGATGTATTTGTCAGGGTTGAGCGGGTTCGGGAAGATCAGGACGGGCATGGTGGTCGAGGATGGAAACTCTTTGCCGGCTACCGTGAGTTTCGTCCCGTCCCAGGAGAGGGGCAGGCGGGGAAGGATCTTCTTCAACACGGTGTTCGAGGTCGGGTCCCCCCAGAGAACGAGGTTCGCGTTCGCGATGTCGGCTTCGGTGACGGCACTGTCATCCTTCACCGGAGCGTCGCCTCGAAAGACTTTGCGCCAGAACCCGATGGCGTGGTCAAGTTCGCCCTTGGCCCAGGCCCCCGTCTTCTCGTGAAGCGGCGAACCAGTCGGACGCACGAAGAGGAAGGAGGACATGAAGGCGTGGTCGATCGGACCGCACAGGGTCGGGCGCTTCACCAGACCCTCTTCTGTCGCGGGACCGGTGGCCCATTTCCCGTCCACGCGATGGAATTGGGCTCCCGTTTTGTTCCAGCCGGCCGGGAGCGACTGGCCGTCGAGGACGACGGTCTTGATCCGGTCGCTCGCCTGTTCGCCGTCGGCGAAGGGGGTGGAGAATCTCACTGCCCCGATGTTCTTCGTCGTGGCGACGATCGTCTCGTCTTTCACCTCGGCCACGATTTCGGCGCGCTCCCATTGTTTCTCCATGCGCTCGATCCTCACCCATTCCATCTCGGGATAGACGAGGGTGTAGGTCACGAATCGGACCCGTCGGGGATTCGGTTCGTGTTTTGTCAGGGATTCGGACAGGAGCGACTCGATCTCGGGTTTGGCTTCGGCGAGGATCTTGTGTGGCGTCTGGGGACCGATGACGTGGTAGAAGGTTAGCTCCGGAGTGGTTCCGGCGACTTTGGCCTCGGCAGCCTTCGGCGATCCGTCGCCGGGAGCGACCTTGTTGAGTTCTGCCGCAGGAGGATCGGCCTTGCCCGCCTCTTTCCGGGCATAGCGGATCATGATGTCGGCGGCCTGTTTCTGGCCGTCGATCTCGCCGGAGTAGGCGACGGTGGTGGTGTTCTCGAGGTTCGAAACGATGTCGGTGGCGTCGTACCAGCGGTAGAGCGATTCCTCCCACCAGGTCGGCGGCACTTTCCCTTCGGCATAGACCTTGTTGAACTCGCGCGTCTCGGCGAATCCGGCGCCGGGCTGCACACAGGCCCACATCCCGGCAAAGTGCGTGCCGAACTGCCACACCGCCGCGCCGCCCATGGAAAAACCGCGCACGAC
>CALDKL010000660.1 GCA_937898895.1 uncultured Verrucomicrobiae bacterium
CGAAGCCGAGGTCGTCCTCGCCGAAGAGTCTGCCAAGGCGACCCAGGCTCGCGAGAACTGGCGAGCCCTCGGCAAGGCGGGCGAGCCTGGTGCCCTCGCCCTGCGCGTGCCTCAGGTCGCCAAGGCCCAGGCCGATGTGGAAGCCGCCAAAGCCCAGATTGCCCTGGCGGAGCGGGATCTGACCCGCACTGTGATCCGGGCACCCTACGACGGGCAAGTCCTCGATCAACTCGTCGACGTCGGACAGTATGTGAACGAGGGCACCTCGCTCGGCCAGGTGTTCGCGACGGATTACGTGGAAATCCGTCTCCCTCTGCCTGATCGCGAGATTCGCTTCCTCGATCTGCCCGAGCACTTCCGCGACGCTGCCGTGCCCGACCATGGGGCCGCAGTGACTCTCCGCTCCGTCGTAAGCGGACAGTCGGTCTCCTGGGAGGGATTCATCGTCCGCGTCGAGAGCGCGATCGACGAATCCACCCGACAGATCACGGCCGTGGCGCAGATCGACGATCCCTATGCCCGCCGCAAAGATGCGGCCCCGCCCCTGCGTATCGGACAATTCCTCGAAGCCGAAATCGCGGGAGAAACCCTGACAAACGTCTTCGTGATTCCGAGACGCGCGGTACGCGCCGGGAACGAAATCCTGCTCATCACCCCGCAGAACAAGCTCCGACGAGTCACCGTGGAGGCCATCCTCGGCGACACGGAGCGTATCGTTGTCTCCGCCGACTCCGGCGATTCCCTGCGCGAGGGCGACGTGCTCTGTCTCACCCCGATCCCCTTCGCGGCCGAGGGCGCGGGAGTCTTGCCTCTCATCGACGGCGCCATGGAAACGACCGGCGAACCGACTCCTTCCGGCAAGGCCACCGACACGCCGGGATCAGAAACGGGGCGCTCCGACGGAAAGGCTTCCGTCGCATCTCCGGGCCGAGCCCCCCGTTCCTCGTGACAGGATCATGATCGCCTGGTTTGCACGCAACGGCGTCGCCGCCAATCTCCTCATGCTCACTGTGATGGTGGCGGGGATCTGGACGCTCGCGAATGACAAGATCCCGCTCGAGGTGTTTCAGGACATGCCCTCGCGCTTCATCTCGGTGAATGTGCCCTATCCGGGTTCATCGCCGGACGAGACCGAGGAGACCATCATCCTGAAAATCGAAGAGGCCCTGCAGCCCGTCGGAGGCATCAAGCACCTCAATTCCACCGCAGGCAGCAGCGGCGGCACGGTCTCCATCGAAGTGAACGAAGGCGAAGATCCCCGCACGGTGATGGAGGATGTCAAAATCCGCGTCGATGCGATTCCGAACTTCCCCGCCCTTGCCGAGAAACCGATCATCCAGCTCGATGACTGGTTTCACTCCGTCATCACCGTGGTCCTCAGTGCCGAGATGGCGGAAAAGGATCTGAAACGGCTCGCCGAACAGACCCGCGACGAACTCTCCGCCCTTCCCGGCATCTCCCACGCCGAGATTGCCGGAGTCCGCAACGAGGAGATTGCCATCGAAATCCCCGAGGCGACCCTGCGAAAGCACAATCTGAGCCTCGCCGCAATCACCCAGGCAATCCGCCAGACCGCGATCGATCTGCCCGCCGGAGTGGTGCAGACAGAGGCCGGGGACGTCTCTATCCGCACCCGGGGACGCGCCTACACCGGCGAGGACTATGCGCGTGTCCCCGTCCTCACCAGACCCGACGGCAGCAAGCTCTTGCTCGGTGAAATCGCAAAGATCCTCGATGGGTTCACCGAGAATCCGCTCGTCGTGAAACTCAACGGACGTCCCTGCGTCATGATTACAGTGATGCGTGAAGGCAAACAGAATGCCATCACCATCGGCGAACGGGTCAGGGAGTATATCGAATCGTCGAACGACACGCTGCCCGACGGTGTGCGCCTCGACTACATGAACGACCGCTCGAAGATCGTGAAAGGACGTATCGACCTGCTGCGGCAGAATGCGCAGAGCAGTCTCATCCTCGTGTTCCTCTGCGTGGGCCTGTTTCTGAGACTCGAGGCGGTCATCTGGGTGGCCGTGGGCATGGTGATGAGCTTTCTCGGTGCCTTCGCCCTGATGCCCTATCTCGACCTCACGATCAATCTGTCCTCGCTGATGGGGTTTATCCTGGTCCTCGGCATCGTCGTCGATGATGCCATCGTCATCAGCGAGAGTTGCGATTCTTACCGACAGCAGGGGCTCGCGCCTCTCGATGCCGCCATCCGGGGGACCAAACGCATGGCCGTTCCCATCACTTTCGGCGTGCTCACGACGGTATGTGCATTTCTCCCGATGGCCTTCGATTCCTCGGATTGGGGCAGCATGTTCCGTCCCATCGCGCTGGTGTTCATCACAGTGATGCTCATTGCCCTGGTCGAGACCAAGCTCATCCTCCCGAGCCACCTGGCCACGCCTTTCCTCGGTCGTGCCGGCGATCTGCTCGCGCCGATCCACCGCGTCTCGGATCGGTCCCTGAAGTGGTTTGTCGACACCGTCTACCGGCCTCTCATCCGCAGCTGCACCGACCACGCCTACACCGTTCTGGCACTGATGTTCGGAGGGCTCTTCATCCTCATTGGCTTTTATGTCGGAGGACGCATCCAGACGAGCTATTTCCCTCGCGTCGCCAGCGAACGGATCGACTGCCGTCTCACCATGCTCGACGGAACACCGTTTGAAGTCACCGATGCCCAGGTCGCACGCATCTATCAGATCGCCGAGGACATGCGGAAGGAATATGTCGGACCCGACGGTCGCAGCGTCATCAAACACATCGTCGCCTCATCGGGATCGACGATCTCCCCGGGACGCGGCATGGGCAACAGCTCCGGCACCCACATCGGCGGTGTCGTCATCGAAACCTACGGTCCCGAGGAGCGCAGTATCGACGCAAACACCGTCGACATGGCCTCGGTCTGGAGACAACGCATCGGTCCCATTGTCGGGGCCGAGGAAATCACCTTCCGCGCGGAAATCATGCGCAGCGGCGATCCCGTCGATATCCGGCTCACCGGAACCGATCCCAAAGAACTGCTCGTCTTCTCCGACAAGATCAAGGAGCATCTCTCCACCTATCCCGCCCTCTTCGACATCAACGATACTCTCGATTCCGGACGGAACGAGATCCAGCTTCGTCTCAAGCCCGAGGCTCGACAGTTCGGCATCACCGTGAACGATCTCGCCTCGCAGGTGAGACAATCCTTTTACGGAGATGAGGTCCAACGCATTCAGCGGGGCCGCAACGAAGTAAAAGTGATGCTGCGCCTTCCTCGCGACGAACGACGCAACCTGGCCACTCTGGAAACGATGCGAATCCGCACTGCCGCAGGGCTCGAGATTCCGTTCGGCGCGGTGGCCGAGGCCACGGTGGTGAAGAGTTTCACGAGCATCAAGCGGGTCGACCGACGCCGCGCCATCAGCATCACCGCCGACGCGGACAAGAATACGACTGACCTCGAAACGGTCCGTGCGGAGATCGGTGCTTACCTCGACAAACTGCTCGCGAGCCACAGTCACATCCAGTGGACCTTCGAGGGTGAGGCCCGCGAGCAGCAGGAGAGCGGATCAAAGATGCTGGTGGCCCTGTTCATGGTCCTCGGGGGCATGTATGTGCTCATGGCGATCCCCTTTCGCAGTTACACTCAGCCCTTCATCGTTCTCCTTGTCGTTCCCTTCGGCATCGTCGGGGCGGTGCTGGGGCACCTTTTTCATGGCCTGCCTCTCAGCATCATGTCGCTCTTCGGCATCCTCGGCGTCTGCGGCGTCGTCGTGAACGACACCCTCGTCCTCGTTGACGAGATCAACGATCTGCGGAGCAATGGCGTTTCGCTCAGCGAAGCGGTCCAGATGGGCGGAGTGAACCGCTTTCGGGCGATATTCCTGACCCAGATCACGACCTTCTTTGGACTCGTTCCTCTCATTTTCAGCGGCACCTGGCTGGCCGACTTGTTTCCCTTCTTTTTCAGCTCGGGGGCACAGAGCACACACGCCCAGTTTCTCGCTCCCGTCTCTGTGGCGATGGGCTACGGATCGCTCTTTGCCACGGTTATCACCCTGTTCCTCGTGCCACTCACCTATATCGCGATGGAAGATGCCACGCGGATCACCCGGAATTGGTGGCGCGGCTATCGTGAAGTCTGGCTCGGCAAAGCCGATGGCGGACCGACTCCCGCCGAAGGGGTTGCGGAATCGCAGCCGTGATGCAGGAAACAGGAACGAAGGGAAGGCAGGAGCGGGAGTTTTGGCGACCCAATCGAGTGCCAGGGAGGTCTTCTTTCCGGTTTCACGACGGCGGATCCGGGTTTATGAATCCGCTCGACGGTTGGGAGACCGATGGGAGGATTTCCGTCCGCTCCTCAGTCCGCCCAAACGAGAGTAGAACCAGAGAGTAGAACCACCATCCCTTTGTGAACCAGGAATGCGTCCAGACCCCTCCCCAACACCGATCCCGAACCGATGCGAAACCGTCTGACCCGGCCGCTCGTTCCCCCTCGCGGCAGCGCGGGTCCGTTCCGTTGCTGGCCGATCCTGGCCCTGTTCTGCCTGTTGACGCTGACCGCTTGCGACTCGCAGCAATGGTTCGATGATCGCCTGCACCATGCTGACAGTCTTTCCCCCTGGTCGATTGCCTCGCTCCTCTTCGGGGGAAACTTCATCAACGAAGAACTCACCTGCGTCATCGCAGGGGTTCTCGTCTCGAAGGGAACCCTCTCCTATCTCCTCGCGGCAGTTGCCTGTACCCTCGGCGTCTGGGCGAGCGATTCCTTTCTGTATTGGCTCGGTGTGCTAGGGAGACACGGACTCCTTGATCGAGCCCCTTTGCGATGGCTAGTGAAGCGGGAATCCCTGGACAAAACCGCCGCTCTCTTTCACGGCCACGCCGTGAAGCTGGTGATTCTTTCCCGCTTCATGCCTGGCTCCCGTATTCCCATTTACCTCACCGCCGGATTGCTGCGCTATCCCTACGGCAGGTTCGCCATCGCGATGGCGCTCGCCGCTGGGCTCTGGGCTCCGGCCATGGTCTGGATTGCGATGAAGCTCGGCGAGGCCCTCCTCGGATGGCTCGAGCGCTACGAAATGTTCGCGTGGATCGCCGTTCCTGCGGTAGTTCTGTTGGTTTGGCTGTTGATGCGTGCGATGGAACACTTCGTCGGCAAGCGAGTCAGCCAGGCTGATTCTCCGGAAGACAGCTCGGCGGGGTGAAGAGGGCCTTTTCAACAGGAGAACGGAGACCCCATCGGTGGCCATTGCCCCTGGGGAAATCAGGCCGTCTCCTCACGAATCGCCACCACGTTGAAATAGCGATCCATTTCCGCCCGACGGGCGGCTGGAAACGGGCGGAATTCGATCCCGCCTCCGACGATCTCGGGGCGGTGCAGCCGATAGCCCGACTCTTCGAGAAAAGTCAGCGGCGGCATCCATCGCTCCGCCTGGCCCACCCCACTTTCGAAGACAATCACGGGTCCGAGGCGACGCAGCGTCTCGCGGGCTCCTTCGAACACCTCGAGTTCATGCCCTTCGACATCGACTTTGAGGACATCGAGCCGATCAAGTCCGAGGGAGTCGAGGCGAAGCAGCGGTACCTGTATCCCCCGACCTCGAGTCTCCATCCTCGCGAGGCCGCTGTGGCGGGGAATGTGCATGGTCGCTTCCCCATCCGCGTTTCCCACTGCTGCCTGACGAATCTCCACCCAGGGCTCCAGCCCGGCCTGAGCGATCACTGCCGCGAGGTCCGCAAAGGTCGATGGAACCGGCTCGAAGGCCAGTATGCGACCATGAAAAGTTTCCCGAGACG
>CALDKL010000661.1 GCA_937898895.1 uncultured Verrucomicrobiae bacterium
CCCGCCGGTCCCGTCGATCAGGCCGTGCCCGCCCTACGCATCGAGAGTCCGGAGGGCGAAGCCCGCGGAGTCCTCTTCGGTTACGCCTGCCACAACACCTGCCTCGGCTTCTACGAGTGGTGCGGCGATTACGCGGGCTACGCTCAGGAATTCCTGCAACAAAACCGACCCGGCTTCATCGCGATGTTTGTCACCGGATGCGGAGGCGACCAGAACCCCTACCCCCGGCGTAGCGGCGTCGTCCCCGGTGTGAGCGACCTCGAACTCGCCCAACAACACGGACGATCCCTCGCCAATGCCGTCGAGATGGCCATGACCGCCAACCCCATCGGTGTGACCGGTCCCCTGCGCAACGCCTACGGGGAGGTCGCCCTGAGTTACGAAGACACGAAGCGTCCCCCGCATTCCTATCCCGTGCAGGTCATCCGCTTCGGCGACGCGCTCACGATGGTGACGCTTGGCAGCGAGGTGGTCGTCGACTATTCCCTGCGATTGAAACGGGAACTCAAAGGCACCGGCGGAATCTGGATCGCGGGATACAGCAATGATTATTCCGGTTACATTCCGAGCACCCGCATCCAGGAGGAGGGCGGCTACGAAGCCGCGACCGGCTGGGCGCGCGGAATCGAGGAAATCATCGTGAGCAAGGCGAAGGAACTGTGTGACCGACTGAGATGAAGTGGCAGCCCGTCAGGTGTCTATTTGGCAGGCGGACTGCTCCGGAGCCCCGGGAGCGATTCGCTTCGGCCAAACCGAAAGACCTGGAGAATCAACCCTCGCCCGGAATCCCTGGTTTCCCATGAGTTTCCCCAAATCCGATTCGGAGGACGATTTCCAACCCACCCCCTGGAGCCTGATTCTCCGATCCAGAGAGGGCAGTGAGCCCTCCGCTGCCGAAGCTCTGAATACACTTTGCTCACTCGATTGGTATCCCCTCTACGTGTCGTTCTGGAATCCGGGGTTGACGAATTTCCGTCCATCGGGACGGCGGAAACAACTGGCTGCGTTCCGGTAGATCCGCAGGCCCCCTGAGGGGGAAGTATGACAGGCAACGCCGAGATGTGTGCTTTTCCCTTTGGGGCGGATCGGTTACGAATGGGTTCATGATTCCTTCGCTTCGTATCGCGTATTGCACCGGCTTCCTTCTGGTCAGTTTCTCCGCTTCACGGATCGCGGCCGATGACGAGGCCCTCGCGCTCCTCACGGCGGGGGGCGGGGAGATCACCGCAGGAGAAGCCGTGCCGGGATTGGTGGAACTCGTCGGTGACGAGGCCTTTCCGGTGCTTCAGGACAAATCGGGGAATCCCGTCGCGGCGGCGGCAGCGGTTTCAGGCAAAGAAACGTCGCGGTTTGTTGCTTTCAGCCACGGCAGCTTTCTGAAAGGCGACGGAATTCTTTCGCAGACGGCAGGACGCGATTTGATCCTCAATGCGATCCGATGGTGTTCCGGTGCCGAACAACCCGAAGTCGCCCTCCATCCGGATCTCAGGGAGCTGGGTGCCGCTCTTGAGGAAGCCGATTTTGAAGTCGAATGGGTCGCTCCCGAAGACATCTCGCGGCGCACGGTGCGGTCCGTCTACGTCACGATCGCTCAAAGCGGATTCGACGAGGAGGCCATCGACCGGCTCCTCGAATGCAGTGAACGAGGGGTCGGACTCGTCGTCGCTGCGACCCCCTGGGCGTTCGCGAGCAATCACCCCGATTTCGCCGACTTTCCCGCCAACCGACTCCTCGCCAGAGGCGGACTCCGGCTCAAACCGGACGGAACCGCCAACACCTCGGAACCTTTTGCAGTGCGATACACCGACTCGACCTCGGTGCTCGCCTCGCTCGCCGCGCTGTTGCGGGATCCTTTGCCGGAGGGGCCGAGTCAACGCACCGAGGTGGCCTCGGGACTGAAGGCGGGAGTCTCGCTGCGGGGCGAATCCCTCGCCACCTTCCTGAAGGGATTGCGTGCGCTGAACGAACGGCTCGGCCCCATCGTACCCACCTCCGAAAACCCGCTCATTCCCGGCGCGGATCCGCTCATCGACGCGGTCGTCTCTATCGAAACAGAATTGAACCAGTCCCTTCCCGCCGGCCGCATGTATCCCCTGCCTGCGGCGGCGGACTATCCCGGCGAGGTGCCCCCGGAGGCCCCGAGGATCGAGCGAAAACTCACCCTCGACGGCACTTGGCGCGGCTGGCTCAGCGGGCGCGGCGCAGGGGCTTGGGCAGCCAAGGAAATGCGGCCAACGGGTCTTTATGCGGCTCCGGGCGAGGTCGTCACGGTGACGGTGCCAGCCGATGTCGCAGGAAAAGGATTCGAGGTGGTCATCGGTGCCTATGGCGGTGGCCTCGACAATCGCGAAAGGTGGGAGCGGTATCCGAGGCTGCAACGAGCCGTCGGAATCAATGCTCCCGTGACGACGATCTCCAGCGGACTCGGCGGACTGGTCACGATCCGGGTGCCCAAAGGGGCTACCTTCGGCCAGATCGACCTGTCCCTCTCCGGCGCGGTGGAAGCCCCTCTCTTTGTCGCCGGAAAAACAGATCTGAACACCTGGAAGGATTCCCTCCGCAAAGCACCCGCACCCTGGGCGGAACTGGCGGGTCAACATATCATCCTCGCCCTGCCAAGCCGCTACGTCCGCGACCTCAACGACCCTGACAAAGTGCTACAAGTCTGGGACGAGATGATCGCCAAGGCGGCGGAACTCTGCGGAGGGGTGGATCGCAACCGATACCGTGCCGAGCGCATCGTCTTCGAGCGGCAGACGTCGGCGGGCTACATGCACAGCGGTTATCCGGTCGCAGCTCCCCAGGACAGGTCTGCCGTGCAGGCCGTCGACGCGCGCGCCCTGCGGACAGAGGGAAACTGGGGGTTCTTCCACGAGTATGGACATAACCACCAGCATGATCTCTGGTCTCTGCCGGGCACGGGCGAGACCACCTGCAACCTCTGGTCGGTCTATCTCTTTGATGAGTTCGTCGGAAAACCACGGGATGGTCATAACTCGATCCGGCCCCTTGATCGGAAACAGCGGATGAACGAGTATTTTGAAGGAGGACGGAACTTCGAAAAAGACTGGAATGTCTGGACCGCACTGGAAACGTATCTGCAAGTGCAGGAGGCCTTCGGCTGGGAGCCCTTCAAAAAGGTCTTTGCGGAATACAACACCCTTCCCGAAAGCGAATGGCCCAGGACCCAGCAGGAAAAGAACGACCAGTGGGTGATCCGTCTCTCGCGCGCCTGCGGGAGCAATCTCGCTCCGTTCTGGAAGACGTGGAATGTTCCCCTCTCGGATTCCGTCTTCTCCTCCCTTTCAGATCTGCCTGCCTGGGAGAATCATCCGGTCTCGAAATGGGCCAAGTGAGGACTGTCAAGTGCTCTTGCTCCCTTCTTTCCTTCTCCTGGAGATCGAGCACCGGTTGACGCACTCCCCGGCGTGGGCCAAGTTATCGGCCCCCTTTTTCGGGGCGAGCGGCTCACCCCTCCGCTTCGTCTCTCCTCCTTTTTCCCTTCCGCATGAACGTAGATCGCGCGACGCTCGACTTTCTCAATTCCTTCACCAACGACGAAAAAAAAGAAGGCCAGCGCCTCCACAAAGAGGGCGCTGTCTCCCAACTGTTTGGCAACCACCTCCTCATCCAGGGCAAGGTCGAGGACGATGAATGGAGTTGCCGCACCCGCATCCGGCTGCAGGGCAACGAGTGGATCGGCGAAGCCGACGACAAGAGCGACTCGGGGCGAGCCGCGCTCTACGCGACGATGCTCGAGAAGGTCGCCCGAAAAGGGGACCTGCCCGAGGCACCCAACGAGATCGGAGAAAAAACGCTCACCGAGGTGATCGAGGAGAAACTCGGGCGCGGCCTCACCGGCGAGGAGGACGAGTATCTCGGAAAGATCGAGCGTCGTTTTCGCCGTTTCGAACTCGAGCGTGAGATCTTCGATTCGGACCTCGTGCGCCTCAATCCGCGCTGGCCCGTCGAGAGCTACGATCCCCTTATTCTCTGGCCGACGCCGCCCCGGGACATTCTCGAATTCTGGAACTACATCGCCTATGCCTTCGAGAAGGCGAACTACCCAATCCCCGCCTTCCTCGAGGTCGTCACCAACCGTGAGTGGACTCGGGAACGCATGGCCTCGTGGGAGCGGCGACGCGAGGAGAGCGAATGGCGCTTTCGGGTCGAGGTTTTTGAAAAGCGTCCCTTGGAAGAAGCGGTCGAATCGGTCGATTTCCGCCTGCGCATCAGCACCCGAGAGGCCCGCCTGATGGTGCGGACCAACGGCGCGGGCCAATTCGAAAGAGTCGCCGACGCCGAGCAGTTTCGACGGCTCGAAGAACGTTATGCGAATGGCGGGCTCCGCATGAATGCGGGGTCCGAGATCCTCTGGAGCAAATTCCTCCACGGCGCAGCGAAGGAGGAATCAAATGACGGAGGCCTTTCCCTCGATCGCATCGAGAATTCCCGCCTCCTCAACCGCCTCTTTCACCAGCGCGAACTCGAGGGACTCATCGTAAACCTCGATGAACAGCCCTTCCGCCTCAGCAACAAACCACTGCGCTGGATCTGCCGACCCGACTCGATGGGGACGGAGAATTATGAGATGCAGCTCCTCACCGGGGAAGGCGAGGATGTCTCCCACACGCTGCGCCTCCTGCCCGGTGACGAGGCCCTCTATATGAGCGATGAATGGGTCTTCCGCGGCCCCGAGCACTGGGCTCGCGGCGAGACGCTGATCGATCCTACGGTCGTCATCCCGCGCGGAGTGATCGAGAGCGAATCGGGGGTGGCTTTCCTCCACCGTCTCGGCGCGACCCTTCCGGAAACGCTCCTTCACAAGATTCGCGAGGAAGCCCTGCGCATTGTCTTTCAGCTCGGGATCTCCTCGGGTGCCACCGCCGCATCGAGTGAACACATGCTGATGAAAATCGGTGCGGTCAACAGCGACAGCTCGCGCGAGGAAGTGCTCGGCCGCGAAGGCTGGGAAGTGGTGAAGCAGCCAAAGGGCGACGCCGCACACATCCTCCGCTACGACCGCACTCTCCAGCGGCGCGTTGGACGTCTCATCGCCCCGATGCAGCCCACCTTCGACGGCAATCTCGGTTGTTATCGGGCGCGGGTCACCAAGAATTTCCCCGAGAAATACGCAGAGTGGCTCGCTTCGCTGCCGGAGGAGATCGAGGTCATCGCAGACGCCGAACTGGCCACCCTCCAGGCCGCTCCGGTCGAGGCGCAGGTTTCTTTCGAAGTCGTCGATCAGGAGATCGACTGGTTTGATCTCAAGGTCGTCGTCAAGGTCGAGGGCATGGACCTCTCGCCCGAGGAGATCCGGGCTCTCGTCCAGGCCCGTGGTCAGTTTGTCAGGATGGAGC
>CALDKL010000662.1 GCA_937898895.1 uncultured Verrucomicrobiae bacterium
CGCCGCCATCATCCTCGATCTCATCATGCCCGAGATGGACGGCTTTGCCTTCCTCCATCACCTCCGCAGTGATCCTCAGATGAGTTCCATCCCCGTCATCGTCATGAGCGGGAAGGATCCCGACGAGGCGGAACAGGCCTTCCTCCGGGACCGCGTCGATGCCGTGCTCAAGAAAGACAGCCGCAGTGCCGAGACGCTTCTCGCTCTGGTCAAGGCACGCCTGCGAGATCTCGCGAACTCCTGAAACCCTCCCCATTCCGCTCCTCACCGGAATGGCTCTCACTGAGGCTGGCTGGTCTCCCGGACCTCACCTCCGTGCCCTCCTCGCCACAGAATGAGCCGGAGAAATTTCGACTAACAAAACACCGCCTGGGTCGCCGACCTGAGCACCTCGCTGCGCGAGACCCGGATACGCTCCTCGAGGACCCGTCTCACTCCCGCGTTCTCGATCCGGTCCAGCGTCTTTCCGGCGAGAAGCCGTGGAAGCCGCGTGCAGAAACGGACCCTGGGATCCCTCACCGACCTCACGTATTCATCCGCCTCATCGAGGAAGCGGCGGCAGATGCCGAGCCATTGCGAGAACACCGGCGCAATCTGCTCCGCCGTCGGAAACTCCTCCCCCCGCCATCCGGCGGCCCTCAATTCATCGGCAGGCAGATAACAACGCCCTCTCTCCCGATCCTCGCGCAGATCGCGGAGGATGTTCACCAACTGGAGCGCCTCCCCGAGTCGGCGTCCGCTTTCCCGCATCGCGGTGGCTTTGTCAGGACATGCAAATCGAGATCCGAGAACGGAAAATGCGATCTTCGTCCAAAACTCACCAACCGATCCCGCGACCCGGTCGGCGTAGCAAAGGAGATCGTCTCCCGTCCGGCAGGCGAAGCGAGTCTCTGCGAAGGCCTCCAAATCCCAGATCTGACCCGTCAGAATGGTGTCGATGACCTCGCAGAGGAGTTCGCGCGGCCCCGCATCGGTCGAGCGGAAGGCTTCGATCAACTCCGCTGATCGGCTCACGAGGACTCGCTCGCCCTCATGGGACAGGAGCCCCGCGATCCTACCGGGATCTATTTCAAATCGATCCCGATGCCCCCGGATGATGTTCCGCCATTGTTCGAGCCACGCGTGCCGCTCGTTTCCTTCCAGGCCCGGAGCGTCGGCGATCGTATCGCTGAATCGGGCGAGCAGGTACCCCAGCGAAACCGGACCACGCATCGGACCCGGTAAAAACCGAAGACTCAGATAAAAGGAACGTGAGACTGATTTGAGAAGTCCGCCCGAATCCGTCAGTGCCGTTTTCACTCGTGTGGTGTTCGCCAAATTCGTATGCAAAATGCGAAAGGAATCTATTTCAACCGCCCGAGCGAAGCGAACTGAGTTCGCACCTTTGGAAAATCCATTTTGTGCAGGAGTTTGGCGAATTCGACACTCGTGCCTGTTCCCGGTGGCAGGGAGCTTCCGTTTATCCTGCGAGGCGCTCCGCCGCGTCGCGCAGCAGTCGCTTCGTAGCCTCCCATCCGATGCAGGGATCGGTGACGGACTGGCCCCAGGTCATGGCACTGCGATCCTCGAGGATGGGCTGGCTGCCCTCGACGTGATTGCTCTCGAGCATCGCGCCGACGATGTGGGGATTGCCTGCGACGCGCTGTGCCACGATCTCCTCGAAGACGCCTGGCATCTTGCGGAAATCCTTCGAGCAATTCGCGTGACTTGCATCGATGACGAGGGAGGGATTCACCCCGCCTTTCTCCAGCGCAGCGACCGCTGCGGCGACCGAGGCGACATCGTGATTCGGTCCGTCCTCGCCACCTCGCAGGACGGTGTGACAATTGCCGTTTCCCCGCGTGCTCACCATCGAGGCGACCCCCTCGGGACTGATTCCGAAGAAGGTCTGCGGTGCCTGGGCCGCCTTCAGCGCGTTCACCGCTGCCGCCATGCCGCCGAAGGTCGAGTTCTTGAAACCCACCGGCATCGACAAGCCCGAAGCCATCTGCCGATGGGTCTGCGATTCGACCGTCCTCGCCCCGATCGCCGCCCAACAGATGAGGTCGGCGATGTACTGGGGCGTGATCGGATCGAGAAATTCGGTCGCCGTCGGCAACCCCAGCCCGACGATCTCGAGAAGAAGATTCCTCGCGATGCGGAGCCCCTCGGACAGATTCGCAGTGCCGTCGAGATCCGGGTCCATGATGAGCCCTTTCCAGCCCACTGCCGTACGGGGTTTTTCAAAATAGACCCGCATCACGATTTCCAGCCGATCCCGCAGCTCCTCGCGCAGGGCCATGAGCTTTTCGGCATAGGCAACGCCCTGGACGGGATCGTGGATGGAGCACGGCCCCACGATCACGAGAAAGCGATCAGAGCGTCGGTGGAGAATGTCCTCGATGCGGCGACGCGCGGCAAAGACGGTCGCGGCCTGCTCGTCGCTGCGCGGGTGCTCGTGCATGAGCAGGGCCGGAGCCGGCAGCGGCACGTTGTAGAGGACGTTGAGATCAGAGACTGGATCGGGCATGAGCAGAGGTCCCGGGGAGGGGTGAATACAAACGAAGCGGTCCGTGAAAGGAAGCAGCGATCCATTCGGGATCAAATCCATGAACAAGGTACCCTCTCCCCCGGGGCGATCGATTGGCCGGGAGCGAGACGGATGAGGCAGTTGGCACGGCTGAGACCGTAGATGGCATGGGATTCCTGTCGGCCGGAGAGCCGGACGCGACCGTTTTCACAAATGCCGCGCAGGTAATGAGGACGGCCCTCGCGGTTTTCCATCGCCTCTTCGGCGACACCAGAAAGGTTTCCCAGCCCCACCGAAGAGGGTTCGATCTCGTGACCGAGGAGCCGCCGGATCGCGGGAGCAACAAAAAGGGAGAAGGTCACGTAGGCCGAGACCGGATTGCCGGGCAATCCGAAGACGAGGGTTCCATCCGGATGCGCCCCGAAGAGAAACGGTTTGCCCGGCTTGATGTTGATCCTCCAGAATTCGGTGACAACCCCAAGTGCTGCGAGCACCTCCTTCACAAAATCGCGTTCGCCCACGGAGACGCCACCGACGACGATGACGAGATCCGCCGCACGCAGTGCTCCTTCGAGGGAGGCGCGGAGACTTGCGGGATCGTCGATCACATGCGACACCCCGCTCACCGCGCCGACCTGCTCCACCGCAGTCTGGAGCATGGGCGCATTGCTGTTGTAGATTTCCCCCGGCAGGAGTGGTGCACCGGGTTCGACGACTTCGTCGCCGGTGGTGACGATCTGCACGAGCGGTTTGGCATACACGGGCACTTCGGGGATGCCCTGCGAGGCGAGCAGGCCGATTTTCAACGGCGTCAGCAGCTCGCCGCGATGCAGCAGGATTTGTCCGGTGCAGACATCGCCGCCCCGGACTCGGATGTTTTCTCCCCTTTCGACCCCTTCGCGAATCGTGATGTGATCTCCCCCGCGATCCACGTCCTCCTGCATGATCACCGCATCGGCTCCCTGCGGGAGAGGTGCTCCGGTAAAGAGGCGAATGGCTTCGCCGGAGGCAAGTTCCAGACCGAGATCGGTCCCGGCGGCCTGGACCCACTCGGCGACTCGCAATCTCGCGCCCGCTTGTGCCTCCGCAGCCCGCACCGCATATCCGTCCATGCTCGAATTGTCAAAGGGCGGCGAATCCATCACTGCGACGATTTCCTGCGCGAGAATCTGGTCGAGCGACAGCTCCAGGGGCACCCAGATGACCGAACCTGGCGAAGTCCTCTCGAGTATGCGCCGACGCGCTTCCGTTTCCTCCAACATGCCGAGATGAAAGAGGCGGGAAGGTGGAGTGTCAAACGGGGGATTGCGGATGGGAGGAGTTCAGGTGGAACCCCGGATTCTTCAAATCCTCCCCGCCAGCAACTCGCGCTGAAAAATCAATTCCTTTGGCAGGTGATCGTAGAGATGCAGGTACAAGTCGGCTTCCGAGAGCAGTTCCTGACGAAACTCCTCACGGCTCACCTGCATGAGTTCGTCGAACTGCCGCTCGGTGAAATCGATTCCCTCCCAATTCATCTCCCGGTAGCGCGGCACCCAGCCCAGGCTCGATTCGTGACCACACCCCCGTCCGCGGACACGATCGAAAATCCACTCGAGGACACGCATGTTTTCCTGAAAGCCGGGCCAGAGATATTTCCCCTCCCTGCTCTTGCGGAACCAGTTCACATGGAAGATCCGCGGCAGCTCGGGAATGGACTTCCGCATCTCGAGCCAGTGTGCGAAGTAGTCGCCCATGTTGTAGCCACAGAAGGGCAGCATGGCGAAGGGATCGTGCCGGATCTTTCCGACGGCACCCTCGGCCGCAGCGGTTGTTTCCGATCCCAGATTCGCTCCGAGAAACACTCCGTGGACCCAATTGAAGGCCTGGAAGACGAGCGGCATGGTCGTGGCGCGGCGTCCTCCGAAGATGATCGCGTCAATCGGCACGCCCTCGGGATTTTCCCACTCCGGATCGATCGCCGGGCATTGCGAAGCGGGACAGGTGAATCGCGAATTCGGGTGCGCCGCCGGCGTGCCGCACCCCGGAGTCCACGGATTCCCCCTCCAATCGATCAGGCCCGGAGGCGCTTCCTCGGTGAGACCTTCCCACCAGACGTCACCGTCGGGGGTGAGGGCGACGTTGGTAAAAATCGTGTTTGCCCGCATCGAGGCCATCGCGTTCGGATTCGACTGAAGCGAGGTGCCCGGTGCGACCCCGAAGTAACCGGACTCGGGATTGATTGCGCGGAGGCGTCCGTCTTTCCCTGGCCGCAGCCAGGCGATGTCGTCGCCCACCGTCGTCACCTTCCAACCCTTCTCGCGATAGATTGGCGGAGGGATCAGCATGGCGAAGTTCGTCTTGCCGCATGCACTCGGAAATGCCGCTGCGACGTAGCGTTTCTCGCCCTCGGGATTCTCGACGCCACTGATGAGCATGTGCTCGGCCATCCAGCCCTCCTCGCGCGCCATGACCGAGGCAATGCGCAGGGCGAGACATTTCTTTCCGAGGAGCGCGTTGCCGCCGTAGCCGCTGCCGTAGCTCCAGATCTCGCGCTCGTTGGGGAAATGAACGATGTATTTGTCAGGATTGTTGGGCCAGGGGACATCGGCCTGTCCCGGCGCGAGCGGTGCCCCCACCGAATGCACGCAGGGAATGAAGGCCCCCTCGTCTCCAAGTCGCTCCAGCACGGCGGTGCCCATGCGGGTCATGATCTTCATGTTCACCGCGACGTAGGCCGAATCGCTGACCTCCACGCCGATGATCGAGTAGGGCGAGTCGAGCGGTCCCATGCAAAAGGGGATCACATACATGGTGCGCC
>CALDKL010000663.1 GCA_937898895.1 uncultured Verrucomicrobiae bacterium
CAGGAGGAGGAAAAGAATGACCACCCCAGGGGCAAAACGAAGGAGTCTGTAGGTCCGGCAGGGCAAGATCGAAAAGGGATGTCATCCAGCATAGCACATGGATCGAGTCGGCTCCAGTGCGGGAAGGACATCCCTTCTGCGTCATCGCGTGCCGAAAGAAAAAGGCACCTCCCCGGTGAAGGAAGAGGTGCCCTGGCGGAATTCGGTGAAATCCGAAACCGACTCCGATCACTGGGTGGGCATGCTGGCGATGGCACCGCCGGTGGCGAGTCCCACACCAATCAGGTAGAGCACAAACGCGATGACAAACTTGATGCCGAGGCCCTTGTGCCCATTCATGAAGCACCAAATCGGGGCAAGAATCCCGAAAAAGATCGAAAGGACGCCCCAGAGAGTTTGTCCGGATTTGAACTGTTTCACGAGCGTCATGATCCAGAATACAAGAAGAGCGATTCCGCCCCCGAACATGAGAACTGATCCGATAATAGCCATAAGTGGTGATGGTGACATTTTGAACAAAACAAGCGCCCTGATCGCGGGCGAGGACGAAACCGCGTTCCTGCGGCCCGCCCCCTAACAAGACGAAGAATTTCAAAAATCATGCAATCCGTCAATCCGGGAAATCGAACTTTTCCAAAAATCGACGTTCCGATGGTTCCTTCGGTCACACTCCGAGAAGGCGACGGGCCGCTGCCACGTCCTCCTCGATCTGCGCCCGGAGTTCCTCAAGGTTAGCGAACTTCCGTTCTTCGCGGAGTTTGCCGACGAACTCGATTTCCAGATCCTCGCCGTAGATCTCATGATCCAGCCCGAAGAGATGCGCTTCGAGCCGGAGGTCGTTTCCATCTCCCGCGACGGTGGGCCGCAGGCCCAAATTGGCCACTCCGTTCCACGAATCCCCTGCCCCGCTCACGCGCACGACATAGACGCCGATGGGCGGGAGTTGCTCGCGGCGGACTGACAGATTGGCCGTGGGAAAACCAATCGTGCGGCCCAGTTGTCGCCCTTTCTCCACCATGCCATGGACTCCATAGGGCCGTCCCAGCAAAGAAGCCGCAGTCGAAAAATCCCCCTCCGCGACCGCCTCGCGTACCCGGGTACTGCTGACTCGATGCCCCCCCACCTCGACGAGTCCCATTCCACTGACGGCGAATCCATGTTCGTCTCCAAGTCGATGCAGCAGAGCCACATCCCCGGATCGATCTCTGCCAAAACGCCATTCCTCTCCCACGCAAATCCGGGCGATTCCTCCGTCGGGTGCCGCGGCGAGCAACCGATTCACAAACTCCTCTCCGCTCCATCGCGCGAACTCGCAATCGAAGGGAACGAGGAGAACCGAAGGGATGCCAAATTCCCGTTCGAGCAGGAGCAATTTGTGTGGGGTATCGGTCAGGAGCCGGGGGGCATTTTCCGGAGCGAGCACCTCGACGGGATGCGGATCGAAGGTCACCACCACAGTCGTGCCGCCCACTCGATCCCGCGAAGCCATCGCCTCCGCGATGACCGCGCGATGTCCGAGATGGAGCCCGTCGAACACGCCGATGGCGAGATGGAGCGGCCCCGGGAGTCGGGCGAGATCCGCGATGTCGGCGAGCACTTGCATGGATTCGCGCTCCGTTTGCTGTCCTTGGTCGTTCTGTCAGGCTCCGCGCAACCGGGACACCTCCGGAAGGCTCAGCATCTTGGAGGCGACCAGGGAAGGATCTCCGTGTTTGAGATGGTCAAAAGTCACCGACCGCTCCAGATCGAATTTCCCCGAGCGTGTCCTCCGCAGGGCTTTGAGGTGAGCGCCGCATCCAAGCAACTCACCGATGTCGTGGGCATAGGTGCGGACGTAGAATCCCTTGCTGCACTTGACCGTGAAGTCGATCTCGGGCAAGCGGATTTCGTCGATGCGGTAACTGTAGACGTGGACGAAGCGGGGCTCCCGCTCCACCTCCTTGCCTTGGCGGGCCAATTTATAAAGAGGCACTCCGTCCTTCTTGATCGCCGAGACCATGGGCGGAGTCTGGTAGAAGTCGCCCTTGAATCGATCAAAGGCTGCGGAGATTTCCGCATGGGAGAACTCGGGCACTTCTCGTTCCAGGGTCACATCGCCTTCCGCATCCTGGGTATTCGTCGTTTTGCCGAATTCCAGCGTGCCGACGTATTCCTTGTCTTCCGACATGAGAAGATCCTGGATTTTCGTCGCCTTGCCAATCACGAGAATGAGCAATCCCGTCGCCATGGGATCGAGCGTGCCACAGTGCCCGATTTTTTTCGTGTTCAGAGCGCGACGGGCCACGGCCACGACATCGTGAGAAGTCATGTCAGGACCTTTGTCGACCAGGAGGACGCCGTTGATGGAGTCGGAATTCATCATGTTACCACAGAGCCGCACACCCTTCTGGCGGCGGGAGCGCGAAAGGTATCCTCGCAGACGGGAAAGGAAACCGGTTTTTCAAGAACCACCGCTCTCCCAAGCGACACCCTCCCCACCCTTCGCCATCCCACTCTCTCTCAGTTTCCCGGAATCGCCGCCCCTTGCGCCGCTTCCTTGAGATCAAAACAGAGCAACTTCGGACCCAGTTCATTCTGCGTCACATAGAGCCGCCCACCGCTCACCACGGGCGGCGACCAGGTCTCCGGCGCATACAAAAGCCTCGCCTTCGCCAGAATCTGAAAACCGCTCGGATTCAGATTCAACGCCATCAGCACGCCATCCTCTCCCAGACAAAGGAATGCCCCGTCGACATGGATGAGATGGGCATGACCCAGGCTCACCGAGATGGGACGCCCCTGCCATTCGATCTTTGTCTCGTAGAAGGTTTCACTCCACAACAACCGCCCCGAGCGCACGTCATAGGCCATCATGAGCCCTCCGTTTCCACCGAATCCGTAGAGCGTCCCCTGATGACAGATCGGCGTCTGGAACTGGCAACCCAGCTCCCTCGACATCCAGCGAACCTGGGGCTGGAAGGCGGCGTCGTATTCCAGCATCACCCCACCGAGACCGTAATCCTCACTAACAAAAACACGATTCTCCCCGCAGGATACCGGAGTAGAGGCATTGACGCTCGCATAATTGTCCGACCGCCAGGGGAAAGCGCTGTCGATGGCACCGGTTTCCGGATCCAGACAGAGCAGGCCACCGGTCGGGGGCTTCACCATGCCGCCGGTGAACACGAGGAGCTTGTCCTGCCCGTGCAACTTCGCGAGGATGGGCGAGGCATAGCTGCCGTGCCACTCGTGATCGGTCTGCCAGATGATCTTGCCATCGCGTTTGTTGAGCGCCGCGACGCAGACCTGCTCCGACCCCACGTTGACGAAGAGCTTCTCACCAGAGAGCAGCGACGAAGAGCCGTATCCGAAAAAAAACGGTCCTGCTCCGAAAACCTCGGGCAGCGAAATCTGCCAGACGATCTTTCCGTCGGCGAGCCGCAGGCAGATCAGGTCTCCGTCATTCCCCAACGTATAGACCAGACCAGATTCCGCATCGGCCACGGGGCTGGATCGCGGTGCGTCGACCACCCCGAAATTCTGATCGACTTCGACCGGGTAGGAGTGTTCCCAGAGTTCTTTGCCGGTCGCAGCGTCGAGACAGCGAATCTGTTCGTTCTTGTCGAGTTGGTGGATGTAGACGAGCCGATCTCCCACGACGACGGGTCCGGCGTGACCGCGCCCGCGCTCGACTTCCCAGAGTTTTCGCGGGCCCGTTTCCGGAAAATCGAGTCGCAACCCCGTCTCGGCGCAGTGCAGATCCTGACGGGGGCCGAGAAAATGCGGCCAATCCGCCGCAGCCATCGGCAGGGCGAGGAAAACCGCAGGGAACAGGAGAAGTCGGAACGATTGCATCATCGGAAAGTCTACGCGCGAACCGGCCCGATGCAGGGGGATTTTGTGTGCCGCGCTCCCTCAGCCGCTCCACTTCACCGAGCGCGTCGCCGCATACATTGGCATCCAGCCCTGCATGCGCGTCGATTCCTCGTCCCAATCGTCTTCGTAAAAGCCCGTGATGGCGAAGCCCGCCGCACACTGGCCACCGAGCTGCGTTTCCCAACTGTGACTGTACTCGAGGATGGCCTGCGCCTCGATCTGTTCGGACAGAGTCTCCTCGTCGGCCGACTCGATGTCGGAATAGGGAAGCCGATGCACCACCCTGATTTCGCCAGTCTCCTCGAGCAACACATGATCGAACAGATAGAAGGCCGGATTGGTGAATCCGCAGAGCAGGCGGCCACCCGGTTTCAGGACTCGATGGGATTCGCGCCAGATCGGTTCCAGCGACGGGGCGAAGGCGTTGGAGACGGGATTGAAAACCAGGTCGAAACTCTCCGAGTCCAGGACTGACAGATCCGCCATATCCCCCTGAATCGCGGTGATGGCCAAACCGTGTCGAGCGCAGGTCTGCTCGTCCTTTTCCAACTGCACATCCGATCCTTCGAAGGAGGTCACCGCCGCCCCCGCCGCTGCAAAGATCGGCACCTGCTGACCTCCTCCACTGGCCAGGGCGAGGATCTTCCGGCCCGACAGATCGGGATAGGCCGGGAACCAATCCTGCGGCACAGCCCGGTTTGGGGTAAGGATCACCGACCAGTCCCCTCGTTTCGCCCGCTCGATGACTTCATCGGGATAGGGTGTGCTCCAGCGGCAGCCGTCGAGCGACTGGAGGTTCCAGGCATTTCGGTTGTATTCAAAAAGGTCCATCCGGTGTGTTTCACTCCAGCGATTGGTGTTTCGTGCTGTCGAGGCGGTATTCTACCCTGTCGGTTCCGGGAGACAACACGGTCAACTCATAGGTCTCGGCGAGTCCGTCGGTGCGGTAGCGCAACCAGTCCTCCTCAGGCGAGTCGGCATAGACTGCCCCCGTCCAAGGATTCGCGAGCGTTCCGTCGAGGTGGCCACCGGCCACGAGCTGCTTCGCGAGATCGTGGCCGTTCATCCTCTCTTTCGGGTAGAGTTCCTCCTCGACATGGTAGCGTTGCAGGGCTTCCTGCACCGTCAGCAGCAGGACCCGGACGCGGCCTTCGGTGCGTTTGGCGCGGAGAGGAGGCAGGAGGAGCCCCGCCCCGGCGGCACACACGAGGAGCAACCCGATCCCCCGACGACACCACGAGACACGACCGGAGCCGGAGCCTCGACGACCCTTCGTTTCCATTGCCTGAGATTCGTGCTGGTCCGCCTTCATCCGTGCTTCCCTCCTTACCCCAGCCACACTTTCATGGGCACAAAAAACAACACGAGCGCCATCCCGAGCAAGCCCAATCCGATCCAGTCGCGCTCACCGAAGCGGTCGTGCCCTCGCCGTTTCCTGACAAACTCCAAAAGCCATCCCGTAGGGCATCCATACTTGCAGTAAGCCATCGGAAACCACAGCGACACCATCAACCCGACCAGGGCCACCACCACCGTGGCCAGTCCGGCCCCTTTCAGCAGGTAGGCATCGAAAGGCTCGATCCCCGCGAGATCAAAGTCGAGACGGAGAAAGGAAACCCCCAGGACCACGGAGAGCAGCATCACCGGCACCAAACGCGCGATCCATTTGCCATCTTCGGGCAGGGTTCGCTTCCACCTCGATGGCAGGATCTTCATCGCCCATCGCTGGAGATTTCCATGGGGGCAGATGAACTGGCAATAGACCGGCTGTCCCGTGAACCACGGCACCAGGAAAGCCGCCGCAGCGAAGAGCACCAGTCCGGGCGCGGTCTCCCAGGGCACGCGGTTTTCCATCCACCCGACGAAGAGAGACTGCGCGAGCAGATCGCCGAGCCAGAAGCCCAGACCGACAACCGTCGCAATCGAATACACCCAGCGCCACCGTTGAACGGATCCCGCCTTCCCAAAGGCGAAGAGACACCCCAGTGCGAAGAACCCGCCGAGCACGGCATCGCGCCAACCGAGTTCGATGCGGCGAGCCACCTGCGCACGTCCCTCCGCAAGAGCAAGTCGATGAGTGATGCTCTCCGCGACTGCCTCGCTCGTGCGTGTCGCCCCGGAGACTCCGTAGATCCCTGCCTCGTTTAGAGCCCTGATCCGCGCAATCTCCTCCCAGGTGCGACCATTCCATTTCTCCATGAACAGATAGTCCATCCGCACATCGTCGACATGACTCGGCGTGTCGTAACTGTGGCGGATTGCAATACCCGCTCCACGGTCGGATGCGTCGAAGACCACAAGCACATCGGTCGGACCCGAATATCCCGTGATCTCGCGCGAATCGGGCATCGTCCGCACCACATAGCCGATCTTCGCCCCGGCGGCATCGAGCACCTCCAATCCCGCGCGTGGCCCCGGATCGACGCGGAGCCGATGAGCGGCCTTCAGGAAAACCTGCACCTCCGCCACCGTGATCGGCCAGTCGCCCTGCACCCGCAGTCGGTCCTGGTGGGTGCGCACCAGCCAGGCGATCGCGAGAATCACGGCAAGGCGATAGCACTGGAGGGCAGCTTTGATGGGCGGCAGTGTAGCGCGGGCGATGCGGTTGCCAAGGGCGGATGGAGACTCGAGCCTGGCCTGCCCAATTCATCCCGGCAACAGACCCCATCCCGCGATAGCGCCGGATGGCAAGGCTCGGAAACATGATTTCCTGCGGATATGGAAATCAAATCCGGCTCGCGTCCTCTCGTCCGCCCCCGATTCGGCCGCGACCGAGTGCCAACGATTGCCTGCCTCTTCGCCGCAGCCGTCGTGCAGATCGGCTCTCTCTCCGCCGCCGAGACCCATCTCTACGTCGCCCCGGCGGGCAACGATGCCTGGTCGGGTTCCTTGCCCGCAGCCAATTCCGCTGCCAGCGATGGCCCCTTCGCCTCGGTGCGACGTGCCCGTGATCGCGTCCGCGAGATTCGCGCCGAAGGCCCCGTTCCCGTCACCGTCCACCTCTTCGGAGGAGTGTACCGACAGGAGGAAACCCTCGTCTTCACCCCGGCAGACTCGGGTTCGGCGGAGTCGCCCGTCACCTATCAGGCCGAACCGGGTGAACTCCCGATCATCAGCGGCGGCGGCGTGCTCCGCTCGTGGAAAGTCGATGCCAGCGAGCAGCTCCCTCCCGCTCTGCGCGGAAAGGTCTGGAGCGCACCCGTTCCCGCCCTGACCCAGGGGACTCCCTGGCATTTCAACCAATTGTTCGTGGGAGAACAGCGCAGAGTCCGAGCCCGCCATCCAAACAAAGGAGCCTTTCTGCGGTCGGATGGCCCCCATTCGCGCCATCCCACCCGAGGGTTCTTTTTCAAGGAAGGCGACGTGAAGTCGTGGGATCGCCTCTCCGATGCTCTCTTCATTGTCTGTCACTCCTGGGAAACGTCGATCCATCACGTGCGCTCCCTCGATCCCGAGACTCGTCAGGTCACCTTCCTCGAGCACGCTCCCTGGCCGATGGGACATTGGGAGCGCCAGCAGCGCTATTCTGTCGAAAACATCTTCGAAGCCCTCGACGAGCCGGGCGAGTGGTATCTGAATGCGGACACCGCCACGGTCTTTTATCTGCCCCTACCAGGCGAGAAGGTGGAGAGCTTCTCGGCGACCGCCCCGATCCTGACCTCGACGCTGGTCCGCTTCGAGGGAGATCCGGCACAGGGGCGATGGATCGAGCACCTGCGTTTCCGCGGGCTCGGCTTTCATCACTCCGACGCCGCTCTGGGACACCTGCGCAATTCGCCACAGGCTGAAATCAATCAGCCGGCCCTGATCCAGGCGAGCGGACTGCGGCACACCGTCTTCGAAGGCTGCGAGATCGCGCACACCGGTGCCCACGGAATCTGGTTGGGCCTAGGCTGCGAGGACAATCTCGTCCGCCAGTGCCACCTCCACGATCTCGGCGGCGGCGGCGTTTACCTCGGTGGTGGCTGGGGTCTCTACGAAGATCCCCCGGCCGCCCGCAACACGGTGGACAATTGCTTCGTCCACGACGGCGGGCATCTCTTCCACGGGGCGCACGGTGTCTGGATCGGGAAGAGTTCTCACAATCGGGTGACCCACAACGAGATTTCGAATTTCGACTATTCGGGGATTTCCTGCGGCTGGTCGTGGGGGTTTCAGCCCAGCTCGGCCCATCACAATCAACTCGACTACAACCATATCCACCACCTCGGCAACGGCTCGGGGCTCAGCGATATGGGCGGCATCTACACCCTCGGCATCTCCCCCGGCACCACCGTGCGCGGCAATCACATCCACCACATTTACAGCTACGCACCCGTCTCGCACGGTTCGGGCATCTATCCCGACGAGGGCAGTTCGCAGATCCTCATCGAGAACAATGTCGTCCACCATGTCGAAACCTGCGCCCTGTTCCAACACTACGGAAAGGACAACCTCGTCCGGAACAACATCCTCGCCTTTGGGGGCAAGGGGCAGATGCAGCGATGCCGCGAGGACAAACCCTGCCACTTCATCGCCGAGGGCAATCTCGTCTATTCCGGCATTGCCGACATCGTGGCCGGAGTCTGGAAGAATGGCGACTGGAAGCTCGGGCGCAATCTCTACTGGAGCACCGCCGGCGAGCCGAAATTCCTCGGGATGAATTTCGCCGAGTGGCAGAAAAAGACCGGCGACGAGGGCTCGCTCGTGGCCGATCCGCTCTTCGTCGATCCCGAGAAGGGCGATTTCCGGCTCCGGGAGGGATCCCCCGCGCTGAAATCGGGTTTCCGTCCCATCGACTTCAGCCAAATCGGCCTCTACGGAGAACGGAAATGGACGGATCTGCCGAAACGATATCCGAACCGACCCCTCACCTCGATTCCCCCGGCCGTCGAGCCGCCCTTCCGGGTTCTCTTCGATTTCGAGTCGGACGAGCCGGGGGAAGCCCCCCTCGCGGGACACGTCCTGACGAACCGGGACGAGGCACTGCTCGTCAGTGAAGACACCGCCGCCGCCGGCAGCCGACGCAGCTTGAAATTCGTCGATGCCCCGACGGAAACGCGCCCCTTTTGTCCTCACCTCTACTACGAACCACACCACGCCGAAGGAGACCTCCGCCTCACCTGGGATTTGCTGAACACCGCAGAAGCTCCCGCCGATCTGACCATCGAAGTCCGCCAGTGGGATCGGGAACCCTACCTCGTGGGACCAAGTCTCGCGATGGCAGCGAACGGAGCCGTGACGGCCGGAGACCAATCCCTCGGCACCCTTCCCCTCGGCAAATGGGTGCGGGTGGAGATTGCTTTCTCCCTCGGTGCCGGAGCCGCAAAGACCTACGAGATCACCCTCCGCGTTCCCGGACGCGATCCCGTGGTCGCCCGGGTCCCGTTTCGCAGCCCGGAATTCGAGCGCGTCACCTGGCTCGGCGTGATGAGCAACAGCAAAACCGATGCCGTTTTCTATCTCGACAATGTGAGACTCGGCACCTCCCGCGATCCGGAACATCCGCCCCAGGGCACACCCCATCGCCCCCGCCCGGAGGCGCACGAACTCGCCAACGACGACCATCTCCTCGGCCACTGGACCTTCGACGAAGACGAGGGATTTCTTTCCCTCGACCGTTCCGGCAATGAAAACGACGGCGAAATCGGATGCCGCCGGGCCGTGGGCGACTTCGGCGGGGCCGTTTTCTGCGATCCCGCCGCCTCCTCCGTGAGAGTCCCTGACAATGCCACCGTGCGGTTCGGACGATCGGATTTCTCCATCGAACTCTGGCTCTATCCCACCCAACTGTCGATCGATTCGAAAGACGCCCGACGTCGCTTCATGAGCAAGGACCACTACCCCCACACTTGGTGGAATCTGAATCTCACCGCAGCGGGAACGCCCTATCTCGAAATGGTCGATGATCGACGGGTGACCTGTGCCATCCGTCCCGTCGGCACCCTCCCG
>CALDKL010000664.1 GCA_937898895.1 uncultured Verrucomicrobiae bacterium
TCGAGCGTCTCGGTGTTGACGAGTTCACCCCGCTTCTCGGCGACCAGCTTCATCAGTTCGCCGATGTAGTCGTTCGGCGTCATGATGTAGGCGTGCACGGTGGGCTCGCGGATCTCATCCATGAGCTGTGGTTCGGGGAGGAAACTGGGATTGTCGATCTCGATCTCGGTGCCGTCGGTAAGCCTCACCTGGTAGACGACACCAGGATAGGTCGAGATCACGTCCATGTTGAACTCGCGGCGCAGCCGTTCCTGCACAATTTCCATGTGGAGGAGACCGAGGAAGCCACAGCGGAATCCAAAACCGAGAGCGGCCGAACTCTCCGCCTGGTAGCTGAAGGCGGCATCATTGATCTGCAGCTTGCCCATGGCGAGCTTGAGCTGCTCGAAATCCTCCGACGACACCGGATAAATCCCGCTGAAGACCATCGGCTGGATCTCCTTGAAGCCAGGGAGCGGATCAGCTGCGGAGTTCCGAGAATCGGTGATGGTATCGCCGATCTTCACCTCGTTCGACGACTTCATGTTCGCAATGAGGTAACCGACATCGCCAGCGACAAGCTTGTCTCGGGGGGACTGTTTCGGAGTAAACACGCCGACTTCCTTGACTTCGTAGCTCTTGCCCGTAGCCATGGTCCGGATATTCGTGCCCCGTCTCACCTCACCGCTGACAACACGCACGTAGCTGACGACACCTCGGTAGGTATCGAAGACCGAGTCGAAGACAAGGGCGCGGAGGATCTCGTCGTCCGGCTGCTTCGGGTGGGGAATGCGGGTGACGACGGCCTCAAGGATATCCTCAATTCCGATACCCATCTTCGCACTCGCCGGGATAGCCTCGTCGGCGGGAATGGCGAGGATCTCCTCGAGCTGTTTCTTGACCGCATCGACATCGGCAGCGGGAAGGTCGATCTTGTTGATCACGGGGATGACGTGGAGATTCGCCTGGCTCGCGAGGTGCATGTTCGCGACCGTCTGCGCCTCCACCCCCTGGGCAGCGTCGACGAGGAGGAGGGCACCCTCACAGGCCGCGAGAGAGCGGCTCACCTCGTAGGAGAAATCGACGTGTCCGGGCGTGTCGAGAAGATTGAGTTGGTAGGTCTTTCCGTCCTTCGCCCGGTAGATCATTGTGACCGGGTGGGATTTGATCGTGATCCCTCGTTCGCGCTCGAGATCCATCGAGTCGAGCAACTGATCCTGTTTTTCCCGCTGAGAAATCGTCGCAGTCGTCTCCAACAGACGATCCGAGAGGGTCGTCTTGCCGTGATCAATATGGGCGATAATCGAGAAATTCCGTGTCAGTTCGAGGGACATCGTCAAAAGGGCGGAAACCTAGGAGATTTCCAGGGAAAGTAAAGGCCGAGCCACGGAGGCCGAGCCACGGAGGCCGAGCCACGACCATCGTAGCCTGGAATCCCTCAACGCAGTTTCAGTCCCATGACCCAGGCGGGGCTTTTTCCGCATTCCAGCGTCTGAGCGAGCATGAGCCTCCCCGATTCCGGATCGCGGCGGTAGAGGGTGAGCCGTCCTTCCCCCTGTCCCGCAGCGACGAGAAATCGTCCGCCCGGCATCAAGTCGAAGGATCGTGGGATCTTTTCCGTCTGTACCCGTTCGAGTTCGGCCAACTCGCCGGAGACCGGGTCAATTCGGAAAGAGGCGATGCTTTCGTGACCGCGGTTCGAGGCATAGACGAAACGCCCATCCTCGCTGATCCTGATTTCCGCACAACTTCCCGAATTCACGTACCAGTCCTTGGGGTGAGTTGAGAGCGTCTGCCGCTTCGTCAGTCGGCCTCGTTCCGGGTCGTAGTGGCAGAAGGTGACACTCTTGCCTTGTTCGTTGACGAGATAGGCCCATTTCCCGTTGGGGTGAAATTCCAGATGTCGCGGCCCCGCGTTTGCCTCACCCGACATCGTCGGCGTGTCGTTGAGTCTCAACTCGCCCTTCGTCGCATCGAAATGGAACTGGTCGACGCAATTCAGATCCATGGGATGCGGGGAAAAGGCGAATCGATTCGCCGGATCGGTGCGAATGCAGTGCGCCTTCGGCCCGATGTCGAGCACCTGAATCGGCTCTTCCACGACCCGACCCTCTTTGTTGATGGCGCTGACACTGACAAGCCCTTCGCCGTAATACGCCGCAAGGAGCCAGCGCCCCGTGGCATCGGGATGGACGTAGGCGGCATTCCCTGCCGCCGTTGCCGTGGCAGTGATCGAGAGCAATCCGGTCGATGGATCGACATCGAGGGTCGCAAAAGTCCTTTCGGAACGCACCGAGGCGTACATCCGTTTTCCATCCGCCCGGAGAGCCAATGCCCCCGGCGTGCCGGGCAAGATCACCTCCCCCTTTCGCGACAAGGTCGCCGACTCCTCGTCGAGTGAATAGACCGCAATCCGATTGTGCCCACCCTCGGAGACATACACGACCGTCTCCCCGTGCGCGGCGATCGAAAGGAAACAGACAAGCGTCAGAATCAGTCTCATGGCGCACGTCACTCCCTCACGAAAATCCGGAGTCCCTTCCACTTACTTTCCCCTCGCCTTCTCCATCATCTCCTTCAGTGTTACCGGGGCTCCTCCGCGGTTCTTGCTCTCGTCGGCGGCGGCCATGAAAGCAAAGATCTCGAGGGTCTCCTCGGCCGAGACGGGCGGCTGTTTCGTCTGGAAAAACCGTACCATTTCCTTCATCAACTCGGGGTATCCGGCTCCGGCACTCTCCTCGATCACCGCCTTGCTCCCGAAGACCTTCACCCCGTATACGGTCTTCGAGGCCCGCAATCCTAACAAAGTCCCCACCTTGCCCCCTTTCCAGATACCCGTGACTACGTCACTGCCCTGGGTATGGGTGCGCACGACACTCTCACAGCCTGTTCCGATCACGGTGAAGAGTGCCTCGGTCGGATGAATCCCATACCAGGCGAGGTCGAGGTGATGCTCCTCGAGCGAGGCCGGGCCGTAGCTGATCACTGCGGCAACCTCGCCCACGTCCGTCGATGCCGCTTTCACGACACCGCTGTTGTATCGCAGATTCGAGCAACTCCAGACTGGCGTGCCATGTTTCTTCGCGAGATCGAAAATCGCAATCGCGTCCTCGAGCGAGGCGGCAACGGGCTTGTCGATGAAGGTTGGCTTTCCCGCCAGGATTCCCGGTTTGGCCTGGGCGAGATGGGGGCGTCCGTCAACACTCTCGACCATCACCACATCGACCGCCGGAAGCATTGCCTCGATGGATTCAAACATTTTCACCCCGTATTCCTTTGTGAGTGTTTCCACGTAGCCATCGATGCGCGAAACACTCGACTCGATGTCGGGGCTGGACGTCGGAACGGCGGCAACCACACGGACCGGGTAGCCGTTTGCGGGATCGTGAAGGAGTTTGGTAAACGTGGGAGCGTGGGAGGTATCGAGTCCAATCATGCCAATGCGGATCGGTTTCGACTCCTCGGCAAGGGTCGGGACGACAAGGGCCAGGGCGGCCAACACGGAAGAATACGCAACATTCATGAGCTTCTTCTAGGGCAAGGATCTGCTCAACGAAAGTCCGCAATGCTGCCAAAAACCACTTGCCACAAATTCCATCAAGCTCCTGCGGGCATTCGAGTCGTTCATATTCAATATTCTGCTCGCCCCTCCGGAGAGTCCACGCTACTCGTAGGGTGCCCCCACACCAACCCCACCCACTATTCCCCCCCCCCCCCCTCCCCCCCGCCAGACGCAACACAACCCCCCCCCCCGCCCCCCCCCCCAGACGACCGAGAATAT
>CALDKL010000665.1 GCA_937898895.1 uncultured Verrucomicrobiae bacterium
TTCCTCCCAGGAGAGTTCTGTGATCGGCAGGGGGGCTTTGGCGCGGTGTGAGGCGACCAGGTCGACGAGAGCCCGCGCCACCGGGATCTCAAACACGGCGTCTTCGGTGAGACTGACGCGGATGGTGTCGCCGATGCCATCGGACAAAAGAGAGCCGATGCCGATGGCGCTCTTGATCCGCCCATCTTCACCGTCCCCTGCCTCGGTCACGCCGAGGTGGATGGGGTAGTTCCAATCCTCCCCGAGTTCGGCGAGCCGGGCGACGAGCAGTCGGTAGGCCTCGATCATGACCTTGGGATTGCTTGCCTTCATGGAGAAGACAAAATCGTGGTAGCCGTGCGTCCGGGCGATCCGGGCGAATTCGAGAGCGCTCTCGACCATGCCGAGCGGCGTGTCGCCGAAACGGTTCATGATACGGTCGCTCAGCGAGCCGTGATTCGTGCCAATGCGCATCGCGGCTCCGCGACGTTTCGCCTCCTCGACGAGCGGACCGAATTCCTCCTCGATGCGCACGATTTCTTCTGCGTATTCTTCGTCGGTATACTCGCGGGTCTGGAACTTCTTTTTGTCGGCGTAGTTCCCAGGATTGACGCGCACTTTCTCGACCCATTTCACCGCCTCCATCGCGGCGTCGGGTTTGAAATGAATGTCGGCGACGATGGGGACATCGCTGCCGCGTCCGCGCACTCCGGCGACGATCTGTTCCAGATTCGCAGCGATCTGGCGGGTCTGGGCGGTCACCCTGACAATCTCACATCCGGCTTCGACGAGCCCCATCGTCTCGTTCACACAGTCCTCTGTCTCGCGAGTGTCGCTCGTGAGCATGGACTGCACGCGCACGGCCTGATCACCGCCCATCTGCACGGGGCCGATTGCGACGGTGCGGGTGTGCCGCCGTTTCTGTTCGAGAGGAGAGGGCGAATAGCGCCGGGTCATGCGGGTTTCTTCACAAGGGGGAGGAACTCGGGCAGCGGTTTCTCTGCCGCGTTGTCCCCGCGTGGAATGCGGTCGCCCACGTCCTTCAGTGTCACAAATCCCATGAAGCCGAGCAGAAGGAGAACGAAGGCCGTCTGGACGACTTCGAGGAAGCGGATCGGAATGGCGCGACGGGTGAGCCACTCGAAACTCGCCATCACAATATGCCCTCCGTCGAGGACGGGGAAGGGCAGGAGGTTGAGAATGGCGAGGTTCACATTCAGCAAAACGCTGAACCAGAGCGCAAGACGCCATCCGTCGGTGGCCTGGAACAGATCGTAGTAGGTGCCCATGATGCCGAAAGGACCGCTGAGGTGCCCGGGCTTCACATCGGACTTCGGAGTGAAGACGGCCTTGAGCGTGCGGACGATGGAATTGAAACTGTCGATTACCTGGACGATGGGATTTTCCCGCACGAGGGTGCGCACCCCTTCATCACTCCATTTCGAAATCCCGATGAGAGGTCTTTCGCCGTTCTTCTCGGGAGTGCGGGGGCGGACCGTCAACGTCGTTTCGCGTCCGTTTCTCACGACGACAACAGGGTAATCGCGACCCTCCTGCCAAGCCATGGCCGCCACGTCGTAGGGGCTGGGCATTGCCTTGCCGTCGATCGATTTGATCTGGTCACCTTTGCGAAGTCCGGCAGTGGCGGCCGGACTGTTCGGGAGCACGTCCGCGACCACGGGAGAGATCATGGGTTCGACGCCGATGGTTCGCAGGGGGGGGCGGCGGGAAAGGTAAGCCCAGGTCTGCCGGAGCCATCCGCCTTCGACTTTCTCGGTGGCGGCCTCCTCCGGCCGGACCACCGTCACTTTCAGAGGGCCGACTCCGGGGCGCTCCAGCTCCACCTCGATGTCCTTGCGGTCGCTCGAGATGATGGTCCACATGATGGATTTTTTCATTCCGAGGAAACGTTCCACCTTCTGACCATCGACCGAGGTGATGCGATCCCCTGCCTGAATGCCCGCCTTTGCGGCGGGAGATTCCTCCACGACCCGGCCAATCGTGGTGGTCCCGACCGCTTCGCTGACGGGCTTCTTGACGGCCCAGACAATCACGGCGAAGACCACCGCGAGGAGAAAGCTGAAGAGCGGCCCCGCGAAGGCGACGATGATTTTGTCGAGCGGAGAGATCGGGGGAAGTTGCTTTTTCGGCATACCGTCCCCGACGCTGCCCTCGATGCTCTC
>CALDKL010000666.1 GCA_937898895.1 uncultured Verrucomicrobiae bacterium
AAAGTCATCCAGAAGCTCGATTTTCAGCGGAGCACTCTCCGACAGACCCTCGACATTCACAAAGACCCGCTCCCCTTGCCTGGCTTCGAACGTCGTCGTCACCACCTGCGCTGGCGAATCGGGCACCTTTCGTGAGAGATAGGCAAAACCATCGCGCCGCAAAGTGGCGAGGCCGATCTCCATGTTCTTCAGATTGCCGCCGGTGTCCCAGTGCGAATACCAGATCATGGTTCGATCCCCTTCATTCACAAAGGCGTGGCCCTGCAGAATCGCGATATCGTCCCATTCGCCCGGCTTGCCTCGCGCGATGACCTTGTGATCCGGAATCGGCTCGCGAAAATGAATGCCATCGTTGCTCACGATCAGTCCGAGATCGACGCTCACGCCCTGATTCCATCGCGTCGCATCGACCGGCTTCTCGGGCGCATCCTGCCAAAGCCCGTTCAGTCCGACGATGACATTGCCCCGATTCCAGAATCCCGCCCCCATGTGTCCCTGCTGGCCTTTTACCGGAACAGAGGTGAGTTGTCCCGGACGAGCGAAGGCAAACGCTTTCGCCCTCGACCAGCTGAGAAAATCCGGGGATCGATAGCTGAGGGTGACCCGCCCGACCTCGCTGCCATCCATGCGCCAGGTCCATGGAGAAATGAGCTGACCCGGTGCATAATAGAAATTTCCAAACCGATACAACCCCGAGACCTCGAAGCGCTCATTTCCCGCATTCATCGGCCGATCTCCGATCACCTTCCAGCTCAGCCCGTCTGCGCTCGTCGCGGCGATGAAAGCACCCCAGCGTTTCTCATCCGGACCAATTCCACTCCGCCCACCCCGCACTTCGTCAAAAGGCGGATGGGCGATATAGACGCACTTGAAACGGCGCGAGGGATCGGGATCGTCGGGTTCGTGGAGGATGGACAGGAAGTCGTTCACCTTGGCGAGGGACGGGACTTCCGAATCGATCCGGCAGATGTTGTTCTTTTTGTTGCCATTGAATTCGACCAGGCCGAGCGCAGGTTTCGTCCAACTCACCCCATCATCGCTTTCGGCATAGCACATCGGACGCCACCAGCCCGGAGCCTGGCCCGCCGTGACCTTCGTCTCGAACATACCGAGATACCACATGCGGAATTTGCCATCGAGCTTCAGTACCGTGCCGTAAAGGATGGCATGTCCGTGATCCGGCGCGCCCTCCGGACCGCGACGCAGCACGGGGTTGGCCGGGTGTTTCCCGGCCGTCACCGGAGTCACCGCGACATTGTCCCGGAATGGAATGGAGTGATCGTCGAAGGAAAAGAAGACCTGCTCGGCTCCGTGGAGAGGTAGCGCGACGGCCGCGAGGAGAAGAAATAGGCGTTTCATAATGTGGAGAAAACGGGCAGTGCAATCGCCCCGGACACATTCCGATAGTCCTTCACCCGAGCCGCCACTTCGCCTGACGCAGCACGGCGTGTTTTTGACCGGCGATGGATTCATACCAGACAGTGAGCAGGGTGCCGTCGGTGAGTTCGACGGTGCTGGGATAGCCGAGATCGCCGCCGATGCCGTCGTCGGAAAGAGGGATTGCGTCGCTCCAGGTCTTGCCGTGATCGCTACTGACGCGGGCCTGATTGCCGAAGGGAGCACGCCGATGACCGTAACTCATGAGAAGGCGTCCATCGCGGAGTTTGAGCAAATGTGAGGGAAGTCCAAAACAGATCGGATGCGGATCGGACCAAGTCTTTCCGCCGTCTTTTGACTCGGTCTGAAGAGTCCAGCCGGAGTCGGCTTTGTTGTGATTGCGAATCTGGGCGATAATCGTCCCATCGTCGGCCTCGACGGCATGGAGTTCGTGGTAGCTCTTCGTCGCATCGTCGCCGGACCGCGTCGGGATCTGCGCCAGCCACTTCCAGGTGAGCCCATCGTCGCGGGATTCGGCGACACCGACTTTTTTGTCCTCGGTCCAGAGCTGCTTCCCCGCGTAGAGGAGTCGCCCGTCCTTCAATTGGATCGGACCATGCGGGCTGTTCACGAGAGTGGGAATACGCCCGGACCAGGTCGCGCCGCCATCGGTGGAGCGAATGATCCATTCTCCGAGATCCGCCTTGCGCTCCTCGGCATTGAGTCGCTCGTGACAGGATCTCCAGCTTTCGTATTCCTCAACCGTGAGTTCCCTGCTCTGCCATCCCTCCTTGGTCAGTTCACTGAAGACTCTCCGCTTTTCGAGATAGGGTTCGTAGGCGAGCGATGTGAAGGTCGAGGCGATGAGCGTGCCCTTCGCGGTCTCGAGAACTCCTGAATCGCGATCATCAATGGCACTGTCGAGAAGAACCCTCGGCCACGACCAGGTCGCGCCTTCATCCCGCGAAGTCATCGCCACGACTTGGCCGAAGGGACAGACGTGCGAGACGCGGCCGCCCGACCAGGTGAGCCAGAGTTCCCCATTCTTCCGCCGCACCACCGTGGGCCAACCGTGGTAGAATTCGGGTTGTTTGGAGATGATCCTGGTCTCAAGGATTGTGCCGGTGACGGCGGAGAGGGACGAAGGACGGACCACAGCCGCACCAGCGGCGAGAGCAGTGGAAGTCTTGAGAAAATGACGGCGATCAACCGAAAGGGCGGCTAGGGTTTTCATGGTAGGTGAGAGATTTGGGATCAAAGAGTAACCAGGGACGAAGCAGGGTATCACTTCGTAAATTGGAAGGAAAAGACATCCGCATCCTTCATCGAGATCCGGAGGCGCACGGGTTTACCGGCGAGAGCACTGACATCGGGTCCGGATTTCCAGGTGACCCGGCGATCAACCTCATTTCCGATCTGCATCTGGCAGTCCTCGATGGAAAAGCCGGGAATCGGCTTGCCATCGGCTTCCTCGATCCCAACTTTCACCCCACCCGCAGCCGAGGTGGAAAAATTCAAGGACAGCTCGCGCCCTGCAAAGAGAATCGGCTTGGTGATCGCGTGCCCCCAGTCGTAACCGCAGTGGAGCGAGGCGAATCCATCGACCCGCAGCGAATATCGCCGCAGATGGGCGGTGGGTTGGGCGTAGTCCTGATTCACATAAAGCGAGATCTCTGCCGGACCGGAAG
>CALDKL010000667.1 GCA_937898895.1 uncultured Verrucomicrobiae bacterium
TCAATCTGCGCAACGCACGCACCTGGGGCGTGACCTTGATGTCCAGCGCGTTCTCCAACGCAAACGCCGCGCTCATTTGATAGGCGACAGGGCATATCCCGCAGATCCTCGCGGTGATATCTGGAACTTCCTGCAGGAAACGGTTTTGCAGGATCATTGCGGTATGGAAGACTCCGCCGATCACCGGAAAGTCGGCTTCGATCTCAGAGACGGCCCGTTGCAGAGCTGCGGAGTCGGCGAGATCGGCTCGGGCGTCGCGGATGCGAACCCCATCGGCCTCAAGCTTGGCCAAACCGTGCCGTACCGAATCGTCGGACGGTCCCGAGCGACTCACCAGGGCGAGATGCCTCGCCCCGTTCCGGGCGAGCCATTTGGCGACTTCAAAACCGTATCCGCTCGTGCCTCCGGCGATGAGATAGGTGACTTGAGGGGAGAAGAGGTGGCCGACCTCGGTGGCGCGTCGGGCCGCGACCTCGTCGGAGGCGAAGTCGAGAACCAGCTTTCCGGTATGTGCTCCGCGGGCCATCTGCCGAAACGCCGCACTCGCCTCAGCCGCCGGAAAGACGGAGTGGGGCAGGGGGCGATAGCGACCTTCCTGAAAGGCGAGCTTCACTTCTTCGAAGAGTGCCGCAGCTCTCTCGCGTCGATTGGCCAGCAACTGACCCAGATCGATCACATGGAAGGAGATGCTGTTTCGCAACGCCCGCATCCCAAGAGCCCGGTCCGCGAAGAGATCCATCTTTCCGATCTCGAGAAAGCGACCAAAGGGAGCGAGCACATCAAGGCTTTTCCGGAGGAACTCTCCCGCCAGCGAATTCAGCACGGCGTCCACGCCGCGTCCGTCCGTGAGCTCGAGGATCTCGCGAGCAAAGGAGAGCGAGCGCGAGTCCATCACATGCTCCACTCCGATCTCGCGGAGCAGGGTACGCTTTTCCTCCGAGCCCGCTGTCGCATAGATCGTCAGGCCGAGCGCCTGGGCCACCTGGATCGCGGCCAATCCCACCCCACCGGCGGCCGCGTGGATCAGCACCGATTCTCCAGCCCGGAGACGGCCCACTTCTTTCAGGGCGAAATGGGCCGTGAGAAATGCCGTCGGCAGGGTGGCCCCCTCTGCCCCAGAGAGGGCTGTCGGCCGCGGAAAGAGCAAGCGAGCATCGGCGATCTGATGAGAGCGGAACGATCCGGGCCAGAGCCCGATGACTTCATCGCCCGGGTTCACTTCGCTCACGCCTTCGCCAAGGCGAAGAACCGTGCCCGAGAAATCGTCTCCCAGCATCGCCAGTTCCTCTGGCGTCCCCGGATACATTCCGAGGATCTTCATGAGGTCGCGAAAATTGATTCCTGCCGCCTGCACCCGGATTTCCACCTCGCCCGGTCCCGGATCGATTCTTCGTGTTTCGTGGAGTGCGATCCGGTCGATCCGCCCCCGCCCTTCGCATTCGATGCGGTAGGGCACACAGGTGCCATCCTCCTTTGTTGTGGAACGCACCAGACGCGGCAATTCCTCTCCCCGGACCCGGCGGAAGCGACGTACTCGCCGCGACCCGCCGATCCGCGCGACTTCGGGTTCGTTGTCACGGCAGAGCAATTCCGCGGCCAGGGATTCCACTTCCCCCGGAGCCCACAGGAGGGTGCGCCAGGAGACGTCGGGCATTTCCCCGGCGGCGACGCGGAGGAATCCCAAGCTCGGAGCCGCGCCAAGGCGCACCGCGCCGTGCTCACTCGGATGGGAAAGGGGCAGGACCACTGCCACTCGCGTCCTCGTCCTCGTCCGGTGGAGGAGTTGGGCCAGGTCGAGCAGCGAATAGACCCCGTCTGAGAAGGCCTGTTTCAGGGTCTCCAACGTCGGTGGCACATCGTCTGGCGCGGCGAGATGCCCGAGGTGGACCGCGATGGGTTCCCCGCTGTGTGGTCGGCAAAGTTCTGCCTCGAGTCGATCAAAGGTCTCGCAATGAGTCGCCTCGTGACCTTGCGAGCGCAGGATTTCGGCCAATTGGGTTGCAATTTCGATGGGTGGGGAAAAGAGTAAAAAATGATGTGAGTGTTCTGAATACGAAAGGGTTGTTTCCTTTTTTGGATTCTCTTCCGGCTCGGGTTCCCAGAAAAACTGGTAGAGTCCCTCGTCCCGCGTCCGGGCTCCGACATCCTCCGGTGCCCGGTCCATTCGAAACCCGTGCATCCAGCCAAACACTTGCCCGTCCGGATGGATCAGGGTGAGATCCGCCAGGAGGGTTGCTTCGCTCCGCTCCACCACCTGTGCCCGGACCCAGAACCGTGCGGGCATCGCCTCCGCCAGCAGGTGCAGACTGCCGAGCGCGGCGGGGAGGAAGCGGCCTTGAGTCGCCGCCTCGGCTGCTCCGGCCCCGGTGCCGTCGAGGGCCGCTGTCAGCGATTGGAAACAGGCATCGAGAATCGCGGCATGACAGGTCTGGTCGGCGAGGAAGGGAGTCAGTGCTCCGGGAACGATCACTTCACTCAGGCCGAGGCCTTTGCCGTGCCAGATGCGTTCGATCTGACGGAAGCAGGGGCCAAATCCGTATCCGGCCGCGAGAAGCCCTTCGTACAGATCCCAATGCGCCACCGGCCCCGCCAGAGAGGCTCGCAATTCCTTCAGGTCCACTGGCTTGGGAGGTCTCAGAGGTCCAATCACAAGCCGGCCGGAGGCGTGGAGCGTCCACAGGTCAGTGTCGAGGGAGCGGGTGAAGATGCGAAAACGCGATGCGTTTTCGTCGAGTTCGGTGCGTAGGGTCGGCGGTGCTTCGTGGGTGAGAAAAAGCATGCGCTCGAGCACGAGATCCTCTACCGAAATCGGTTGGTCCGGATGGGCGATCCGTCCTGCCGCAAGGGCGATTTCGGCGTAGGCGGCGGCAGGAAAGACGATCTGCTTCCAGAGACGATGATCGTCGAGCCAGGCGAATCCATTTGGATCGAGAATCAGCTCCCAGGCCCGGCCCGGCCCTTCCACGGGCATCCCCAGGAGGGGGTGATCCGGATGGCCAGTACGGCGACGGCGACTGCGTGGCGATTCCAGCCAATAGGGAGTCTTCCGCCAGGGATACAGGGGCAAGGGCAAGGTGCGGTCGGTCGAACAGCCATGCCAGGCTTCCCAGGAGGGCTTTGCCTCGGAGAGGAACAGTCCCGCAAACTGATGGGCGATTTCTTCGGAATCGTCCTCGCCCCGTCGGAGCGAGTGCAGGACCAGCCCGGAAACCTTACGCGCGGCGAGGAGATCCCGCAGCGAAGTGCCCAGTGCGGGATGCGGACCCAATTCCAGAAAGACCCGATGTCCACTCTCGATGAGTCGTTCCACCGCAGGGGCAAACTGCACCGCTTCCCTCACATTCCGCCACCAGTAGGCGGCATCAAGCGTGCGCCCCTCGTGCCTATCACCCGTCACGGTCGAGTAAAAAGGAATCGTCTCTGCTGCGGGCCTTAGATCCGCGAGGGTGGCCGACAATTCTCCCTGGATCGGGTCCATCCAGTGTGTGTGGAATGCATATCGGATCGGGAGGGAGCGCACGAAGCGGCCCTCGGTCTCCAGGGAGGCAAGGAAGGCCGCAAGGGCGTCGCCATCACCTGCCAGAGTCACCAGATTGGGCCCATTGATCGCCGCGAGTTCGATTTCCTCCTGCCCTGAGCCGAGCCGTTCCCTGGCCTCCTCTGCCGACAGGGCCACGGCGGCCATGCGACCGTTGCCCCGCGTCGTTCCCTGGAGTCGGCTGCGGTGATAGACCAGTGAAACGGCTTCTGGGAGCGAGAGGATCCCCGCCGCGTGTGCCGCCGCCACCTCACCTACGCTGTGTCCCACCGCTGCGGTCGGATGAATCCCCCACGAGCGCCACAAGGCAACCAGGCCGATTTGAATCGCAAATAGGGCGGGTTGCGCAATCTCCGTCTCGTCGATGCGCGATTCGCCTTCAGCCCGCATCAGTTCCTCCGTCAGCGACCAGCCAGCGAGCGGAGCGAGCAAGGACTCGATCTCAGTGAGGGCGGATCGGAAGATCGGTTCCGTTTCGAAGAGTCCCCGTCCCATGCCCCATCCTTGCGCTCCCTGCCCCGTGAAAACAAAGACCACACCGTTCGCCCCACCGTCGACGGCTGACCCGCTCACGCTGCTCCCGGAGCCGGTTTTGCCCTCGCGCCAGAGACGCAGGTGTTCGATCAGCTCTGATTCGTCGCGCCCGATCACCACGAGGCGTTCTTCGAGGCGTTCGCGGCACGTTGCAGCCGCCGTGCACCAAAGTGCCGGATCCGTTTTCCCCTGACGCAGGGATTGCTCGTGTTGTGTCGCCAGATCGAGCAAGCCATCTCGGCTGCGTGCCGAGAGCGGCAAGACCAGCCGCCGACCGGGAGGTCGCGCCGCCCTCGCCCCTCCTGTCGAGCCGCCATGCTCTCGCTTCGGCGGAGTCCCCAGGACCACCTGTGCATTCGTGCCTCCGAATCCAAAGGAATTCACCACCACGAGAGGCTCACCCGAGGCCGGACGCGGCAGCGGTGTCATCTCCGTCACCACGCGCAGGTTCCATTCATCGAGAAGCAGGTTCGGGTTGGGCGAGTGAAAATGCAGATTCGGTGGGATGCGGCCCTCGCGCACCACCAGGGCAGCCTTGATCAGGCCCGCGAGGCCCGAGGCGGGCTCGAGGTGGCCCACTTGCGTCTTCACCGATCCGATCCAGCACGGGGAACTCGCATCGCGACCTCGCGAGAGAACTTCGCCGAGGGCTCTCACCTCCACCGGATCACCCACCGGAGTGCCTGTGCCGTGGGTCTCCACAAAGACCACCTCCGAAGGGGGGCGTCCCGCACGCGCCAGCGTTGTTTCCAGCATCGCCCGCTGGGAAGGGACTCCCGGCACCGAGAGCGACGAGGTTTTGCCATCTTGATTGACTGCCGCAGCGAGGATGGTGGCGTAAATCCGATCCCCGTCCGCAAGTGCCTGCTGCAGAGGTTTCAGCAGCACCATTCCGATCCCTTCCGCCCTCACATAACCGTCGGCGGCTGCGTCGAAAGTGTGACAGGTTCCTGTCGGGGAGAGCATACCCGCCTTGCTGAAGCCAATCGAGTCGTCTGCCAGCAGCAGCAGATGCGAGGCCCCTGCCAGTGCCGCGCCCGACTGGCCCGACCAGATCGATTCACACGCCAGGGAGACCGCCACCAGTCCCGAGGAACAGGCCGTATCCACCACCAGGGAGGGGCCTTTCAGGTCAAATTGATACGAGATCCGATTCGCTGCGATGCTGAAGGTATTGCCGATGTTCGAATACCCGTCGACTCGCTCCACCGCGTCCGCCTGGATGCGGCCGTAATCGCTGTTTGAAAGTCCGATGTAGATCCCTGTGTCGGATCCGCGAAGGGTTGAAGAGGGGATCCCGGCATCTTCAAACGTCTCCCATGCCACCTGCAGCAGGCGACGCTGCTGGGGGTCCATCCGCAATGCTTCACGAGGCGAAATCCCGAAAAACGCTGCATCGAATTCCTCGATCCCTTTCGTGAACCCACCCCAGCGTGTCACCAGTTTGCCGGTGGCGGTGTTGTCTGGGTGAAAAAAACGATCCGCATCCCATCGATCAGCCGGCACCACCGTGACTCCGTTTTCTCCCGAAGCAAGGAAGTCCCAAAATGCCTCCGGCGATTCCACGCCGCCCGGAAATCGACACGCCATGCCCACGATCGCCAGTGGTTCACGGGAAGAAGTCGAGGTGGATTCGGTCATATTGGCAGGGTGATCTGAAGAGTTTCTCTTGTCAAAGAGCATTGGAAAACCGATCACAAGAGCTCCCGATGCGAGTGGGGTAGGGGCGATTCCGGGAGCAGGGAAAAGATCCGTCCGGCAGGAGCGAAATTGAACGGGGCGGGCCTTGCGATCAGAACTTTTTCCTCCACCTTGCGCAGATGAACGGAATCCGAACTCTCGCTGCGTCACTGGCCGCGTTCGTCTGTATCCCGGCAGCGGAGGCAGACCTCTCGCCGACGCAGGGAAAGGCGGTGAGGTCCGCCTACGAGGCGGGAGACTACGACACGGTGATCGCCGGAACGGCAGGTGAGGGGATCGATACGGACTGGGGGAGGATGCGGGCCTCGGCCCTGCAGCGTCGCGGCGAGGCGCGTTTCTTTGATGCGAAGATTGCAGAGGCGATAGCGGACTTCGATGACTTTCTGGCCCTGGTTCCGGAGCAGGATCCGCACCATTGGCAGCGGGGGCTTTGTTACTACTACGCGGGAGAATTCGAAAAAGGGAAAGCGCAGTTCGAACGGCACCAGACGGTGAACTCGCAGGATGTCGAGAATGCGGTGTGGCACTACCTGTGTGCGGTGCGCGCACCGGGTGGCAGCGTTGCCGTGGCGCGGAAGTCACTGATCCCGATCACCGGAGATGGTCGTGTGCCGATGAAGGAGATCCACGAACTCTTCGCGGGCCGGGGATCGGCGGAGTCCGTCCTGTCGGCGGCCAGGGAGGACGGCGACGGTGTCCTCAGCGAGGCGGAGCGCAACCACCTCTGCTACGCCCATCTCTACCTGGGGCTCTACTTCGAGTCGCTGGGAGAGGTGGAGAAATCAGCCGAGCATATCCGGATGGCGGCCGACGACTATTCGATGGATCACTATATGGGAAGAACGGCGCGAGTCCACGCGAAGCTGCGGGGAATCACCTCGCCCAAATCAGATCAATGACCAGAAGAGCCCACTGAAACTATGAGCGTGCGATTCAACCTGATTCCCCACCGCGTCGTTCCGCTCGTGCTCTCCTGCGCGATGGGCCTCGCCTGCGCCGACGAGCCAAAGTGGCCGTTTTTTGCGATGGACACCGCCGTGCGGGATCTCGCGAATCTGCCGAAGGCAAAGGAGCTGGGCTACCCGGGAGTCGGCTGGCGATTCGAGAGGGCAGAGGAGATGGCGACATCGGTTGCGTCGGTAAGCCAGAACGGCCTGATCCTGACTGCGGTCTATGGCGGAGCGACCCTGACGAAAGAGGGAGTGGGTTTTCAGGGAGACCTCGAGGCACGTTTTGCCGCGCTGGCGGGTACGGGAACGACGTTGTGGCTGCCGGTGAACAGTTCGGATTTTGCCGCCTCCGATCCGACGGGGGATGCAGTGGCGGTGCCGGAATTCCGCAGGCTGGCGGATCAGGCTGCGAAAGCAGGCCTGCGGGTGGCGCTATATCCGCATGTGGGATCCTGGGTGGAGCGAGTCCAGGACGCGGTACGGGTGGCGAAACAGGTGGAGCGGGCGAATTTTGGGGTCACCTTCAATCTCTGCCATTGTCTCCGCGTCGGGGACGAGGCGAAGATTCCGACGCTGCTGGCCGAGGCGGCCCCCTACCTCTTTCTGGTGACAATCAACGGGGCGGACCGGAATGCGGGAGGCGCGTCATGGGATCGGCTGATCCGCCCGCTTGGAGAGGGCGACTACCCGGTGTCGGACCTGCTGGCCGAGTTGGAAACCATCGGATATACCGGACCAATCGGCTTGCAGGCCTTTGGAGTGAAGCTGCCGGTGGCGGAGAATCTCGCGCGATCCATGAAGGCATGGCAGGAAATGGTATCGCCTCGGCTTCCCTGAGCTGGGTCCGGTCCCCGGGCAGGGCTAACCTCCCCGGTTGCAATCCCTGAGACGCTTTGCTACGGTCCGGTTCCCTTTGTTTCGGGAATTCCAACCCTCACTTTTTCCAGGATGAATCGAAAACTGCGCATGGGCATGGTCGGCGGTGGCCGCGGTGCCTTTATTGGAAACGTGCACCGCATGGCGGCGAACCTCGATGGCAGGATCGAGCTGGTGGCCGGGTGTTTTTCATCGGATCCGGAAAAATCGCGCCTTTCGGGAGAGGATTTTTTCCTCGATCCGACGCGGGTTTACGCGACCTATCAGGAAATGGCGGAAAAGGAGGCGCAGCGCCCCGACAGGATCGATTTTGTATCGATCGTGGTGCAGAATCACCTTCACTTTGCGGTGGCAAAGGCATTTCTCGAGGCGGGGTTTCACGTCATCTGCGACAAACCACTCACCCACGACTACGACCTGGCCCTGGAACTGCGCGAGGTGGTGCGGCGCTCGGGACAGATCTTCGCCCTGACGCACAATTACACGGGCTACCCGATGGTGAAGGAAGCCCGCCGCATGGTCCGCGACGGCGAACTGGGCCGAATCCTGAAAATCGTGGCGGAGTATCCCCAGGGATACGCCGTGGGGGATGTCGAGGGCGACGGACAGGGGAAAATCAACAACTGGCGGTCTGATCCAACGGTCGCCGGGATATCGAACTGCATGGGCGACATCGGTACCCATGCACACAATCTGGTGCGTTACATCACGGGGCTGGAAGTGGAGGAAATCTGCTCGGATCTAACCGCGTTTATCCCGGGCCGA
>CALDKL010000668.1 GCA_937898895.1 uncultured Verrucomicrobiae bacterium
ATCGGGATCGGCTTCGCCATCCCCGCGAACATGGCCCTGAATATCGTGCAGCGGCTTCTCGATGGAGGTGGAGTGGTCAAGCGAGGATTCCTCGGTGTGTTCCTCCGCGATCTCGACGCCAACATGGCGAAGGCCCTTGGCCAGAACAACACGACCGGCGTCCTCGTTGCGGAAGTCGGCGAGAAAACCCCGGCCGAGACCGCAGGCATGAAACCCGGAGATCTCATCGTCGGGTATGCCGGGAAACCTGTCGCCGACATGCAGCAGCTCCGCCTCGATATCAGCAACACCGCTCCGGGTGCGGAGGTGAGTTTTGAAATCATCCGGAAGGGCAAGAAGACTGACATCAAGGTGAAACTGGGCGATCTCGAGGACAACGAACTCGCCGCAACCAAACCGGGAAGACCGGGTCGCTCGCACGACGAGGATCTCATCGATGGCGTCGTGGTCGACAAGCTCGAGAAGGAAACGCGCTCCAGTCTGCAGCTCGACGACAGCGTCAACGGCGTGTTGGTCAAGAGCGTGAAGGATGACTCTGCCGCTGCCGAGGCCGGACTGCGCCCCGGCATGGTCATCACCCAGATCGACCAGACCGATGTCACCTCCGTCGAGGAGGCGTCGAAGGTCGTGGGCGCATTCGGGGGCGATGTCCTCCTCGTTCAGGTCTACGCGGCGGGACGTCGTGATATCCTCGCGATTCCCCTGAAGAAGGAATAATCCCCACCCCGAAAGCCGTGAGCGGCGACGAATCCAGGATTGGCATCACCCGCCTTGACCAGGCTTCCGTCGCGACTCACGGCTGGCAGGTCCGCCTGCAATGGAAAGGCGTCCGGTTCGGACGCTTTTTTTCGGATTCCTCCTGGGGTGGTCGCGAGGCCGCCCTGATCTGTGCCGAGCGATATCGGGATCGACTCCTCCTCCGCCTCGGGCGCAGCCGCGAGCGGACGGTGGCCTCGACGCGTTCCCACACGGCCCCAGCCTCGCGGAATCGCTCGGGGGTCGTCGGGGTGTCGCGCATTGTGCAACGCGGGGGAAACGGGATCGAATATCACTTCTGGCAGGCGAGCTGGACAGGGTCGGATGGGAGACGCGAGACGGTACGGTTCTCTGTTCTCAAGCTGGGCGACGAAGTGGCGATGCGGCTGGCCTGCGAGGCGAGGAGGCGGGCGATGGAGTGAGGCGAATCAGTTGCGGAATCCGGAAGGGGTTCTACCATGACTCTGAATGAAGGGCTCGGGCAGGCAGGTGAAGCGCGTCCTCGTGCTCGTGATGAGCGCTCTTCTCGTCGTGGTCGGGCAGATTATCCCGGTGAATTCACCGGAGTATCCCCTGCGCGTGGCGGTGGGGTTGTGGCCTGGGTCGGAGTCGCTCCTTGAGGCCCAGGAGCGGGGCCTCCTACCGGAATCCGACTTTGTTTTTCTCGAGGCGACCTGGCCTTCGGCGGCCTATCGAGCCTTTGACAACGAAGCCGTTGACGCGGCGGTGCTCTCGACGGAGGACGTGGACCGTCTCCGGGCGAGTGGCGAGGATGTCAGGATCATCTGTTTTATGGACGAGTCGGAGGGAGCGGATGCCCTCATCTCCGTGGACGGAGTCCGTTCAATCCGGGAGCTTGCAGGCAAGCGCATCGGGGTGGCGTCTCACGGTCCCGGTCATCATTTTCTGGAGGACGCGCTGGCATCCGGGGGGCTGAAAGGGGATGATGTTGAGATTGTCACGCTGCTCGAACCGGACATCCCTGATTCTCTTGGTTCCGGTCTGGTATCTGCCGTGGTTGCGGCGGAGCCGTGGATCGAGGGGATTCTTTCGGGAGGAGGCAGAATCCTGATGGACTCCGGTCGGGTGAAGGCGTCCTACTATCGGCTGCTCGTCGCGCGAGAGGCAGCTCTCCGGGAGAAACGGACCGCGTTTGTGCAATTGTTGCGGGCGCATTTTGCAACCGCGCCTCTTCTGGGGGCTTTGGGCGAGGGAGGAAGCAAGGGCAAGATCCCCAAACGCCAGCGAGTATCCCCGGAATCCTTCACCGACATCATGAGTCGCATCCGCATCTTCACTCCGGAGGAGAATCTGAAGTTGATGGAATCGGATGGCATCAGCGTCGTTGGTTCAGACGAATCCGGCATGCTGAAGAAATGGGCGGATGATCGTGTGGTTCGGGAGGTGATGAGATGAAGGGCTTCCGATCCATCAAGACAGTCCTTTCTCTGCTCGTTCTTCTTCTCGGACTTGGACTCATCCTCTTCAATTGGATTCGGACTCGCGAGGGATTTGTGGATCGGACCCTCGCCCGGATGGAGAGGGACGCGCAGGTCAACGGCACCCGTATCGCCGGGTTGATGCAACATTGTTTTCGCAATCACCAGCCTCGAGTCGCCGAACTGGAAATGAGTTATGCTGCGTTGTTTCCCGATCTTTCCCTGGGACTGGTCCTCGATGAATCCGGAGTGGTCCGCTACTCGACACGGCTGCGATGGCGGGGGATTCCGGTCGGCGAAACGCCCTTGGCGGTGGTTGCCTCTCCGGAGTTTCTGAAGGAGGCATCGGTCGACGGACTCATTCGGCGCGACGAGGCAAGGGGGATGGTCTACGCAATATATCCCTTCTTCACCAACTACGACACGCACGACCTGGGCCATGTGCTCCTCTCCTTCGATGCCGGGTTGGCAATGGAGCGCACACGGAAAATCGCGCTCCGCGAATCCATCATCCGCGCCTGCTATCTTTCTGCTCTGTGCCTCCTCCTGTGGTTCGGACTGGATCTCTTTGTGACACGAAGGGTGGATCGTCTGCTCGACTTCGCCCACCGTGTCCAGGAAGGAAACACCCCGCCCATCCCCGATGAGGGAAAGGACGAAATCGGCCTGATCGCGGGCGCTTTCGGAGAATCGGTTGCAAAACTGCGCGAGACCGAGGCACAGCTCCTCGAAGCCTCCGAGGAGGAGCGGCGGCGGCTCGGGCGAGATATTCACGATGATGTCTGTCAGCGGATCGCGGCGGCGCAGTTGAAGTGTGGAGTGCTCAGCAGCATCCTGGGGCGCGAAGGGCTTCCCCATTCGGAAATGGCTGTCGAAGTGGCGAGGGAACTCCAGGAGGCGGTCACCGTCACGCGGGGCTTTGCCCACGGACTCAGCCCGGTGCGCGTAGGGTCCGAGGGACTCGCCGTCGGGTTGAAGGAACTCGCCGCGAGCCTCCATCGATCCTTCGGTATTCGTTTCGAGGTGGAGACGGACGAGTCGGTGGCACGGCTGAGCCCGGGGGCTCAGAATCACATCTTCCGCATTCTGCAGGAGCTGATGACCAATGCCGCGAAGCACGCCTCGCCAACGAAGGTCTCCGCAAAGGTCAAACGGAACGAACATGCCCTGATCCTGTCGGTGGAGAATGACGGGAAGTCGTTTGACTCTACCGGGGGATACGCAGAGGGACTGGGGCTGCGTTTTGTGCAGCAGCGTGCGCGGGCGATTGGGGGAGAACTTCGATTTCTGCCGCGCGAGGGAGGCGAATCCGGAACCATCGCCATTTGCGTGAGTGAACTTCCTGAGCAACACTTTGCCGATACGACTCATCCCGATTCATGACAGCGACCCCTCCCACCACCTCCTGCCGCGTGGCCATCGTCGACGATCATACCTTCATGCGGGAGGGGACGAAGCTGTTTGTATCGACGACACCGGGGTATGTCTGGAGCTGGGCGGCGGCGAGCGCTGCCGAGGCAATGGAGAAAATCAAACAGGACTGTCCCGATCTCCTTCTCGTCGATATTACCCTTCCGGACCGCAACGGACTGGAGTTGATCAAGGATCTTCATGCGCTGTACCCGGACCTCGCCATGATCGTGCTCTCGATGCACGAGGAAAACCTCTTTGCGCATCGCGCCCTCAAGGCGGGCGCGAGAGGATACCTGAGAAAGGATGCCATGCACGCCGAGTATGAGCGTGCTCTCGAGAGAGTCCGCACCGGAGGGATCTACCTGAGTGATGCGATATACGAGGAGATCGTCCTCGCCTTCGCCACCGGAGTCTCTCCTGGCGCTGCATCGGATATGCGGCTGGGAATGCTGACGGACCGCGAACTCGAAGTGTTCCAATCGATCGGTGAGGGCAAGAGCACCCACGACGTGGCCTCACTGCTGCGCATCAGTCCGAAAACGGTGGATGTGCACAAGATGAACATCCGGATCAAACTTGGTCTCGAGGATGGCTCGGCCGTGGTTCGGCGCGCGATCCAGTGGCACGAGTCACGGCGGCTCGGCGGCGGGTGATGGGGCGCTTGCTTTCACAAGCAGAATCCCAAGGGCGAATAAACCTTCGCCTTATGGAGTCGCGGATCGCGGAAAGGCATCATTGTGTTCCGTATGAATGGTTCGATGCAGTTGAACGGAAGATATCCCTTCGTAGACTTCGCGACTTGCGAACGGATCGCAGGAATCGAAACCGTCGCACTCGAGGTAACGCCGGAGATCGCGAGGCTGCTCCTCGTCCGGAACACACGAAACCGAAAAATCTCGGAGAAGGTGGTCTCGAAATATGTCGAGGAGATTCGTGCAGGCGACTGGAGACTCACTCCTTCCGGAATTGGTTTTGATTCCGATGGCGTGCTGGTGGACGGACAACATCGGCTCTCCGCCATTGTGAAGTCCGGGATCTCTGCTCCGCTCCTCGTCACGCTCGGGCTGCCGACCGCCTCCCAGGAGAAGGTTGACCGTCAACGCCGCCGCACCCTCTTTGACGCGCTCTACTTATCAGGGCACGCTTATTCGAGGCAGGAAGTCGAGGTTGCAACTTGTCTTACGAGGATGAGGCAGGGGAGCAACAGCGGAGTGGTTCCCTCGGATTCTTTGGTGAAAAAGATTTTGCTGCGGTATCTCCGCTCGATTCGCGAGGTGCTGGTAGGGGCGGACAAGAAAAAGCGTGGACTCAGCCAGGCCTCCTTTCTCGCGGCGGCGGTGCTCTATCATGAGATCGAGCCGGAGAATTGTATCGAGTTTCTTTCCGGAGTGCGCACTGGCGAGATGCTCACGGGCGACCATCCCGCGATGCGTCTGCGGCGTTTCCTGCTCGGCGAGACATCGATGACATCCATGCCGCGAGGCGGAGCCAATCAGAGTTTTATCTTCCGACGAGCCCTCTACGCAATGCAAGCGCACCGCGAAGGACGCAAAATTTCCTCCCTGCGGGAGGCGGAAGGTTTTTCGGACCCTTTCCCGATGAGGAATGAGAAGAGGGAGATCGTATCCCGCTGAAGGGGCCAATGATTCGGCGACTCTTCTGTCGGAGAGAACCTGGTTTCCGGTGAGGCAAATCGAATGCGCCTCCGAAAGCTCCCCGATGGGTCGCAGGCGAGCCATGCGTCACCGTCCCTCAATTCCCCTGAGGATAAAGAATCGGTTTATCCAATGGGGTTGCTTTCCCTATTCACGATAAGGCACGCCCTTGTGGAGGCTTTGCGAAGGATTCTGCCAGACTCCGATCCATGCACCAACTTGCGGAGGACAAGAGAGCCTTCGGAAGCTCGGGCAATCAGAACAGCGACCCTTCGTGTATGAGCCTCCTCCCCTCGTCAACTCAGATCCGGTTTTTTGCGGGCACCGGCAGCCGTTTGTCCGCGAACCTCGCACTCGCATTCACGCTGGCAACGATTCCCGTCCGAGCCAATGATTTCTATTGGGACGCCGACGGTAGTCTCATCGGCAATCGCCTCGACGGGAGTGCGTTGGGGGGCTCCGGTACCTGGGATACGACCTCCGCATTCTGGTGGGACGGAATTTACGGCGATTTTGCCTGGCCGAATCTGGGGCCGGACAGTCCGCTGCACGCCTGGTTTGTGGGCGCTCCGGGAACGGTGACGGTGAGTGGCTCGGTCACGACGGGCAGCCTCACCTTCGACTCTCGCGACGGCGGCGGATACGCCCTCACGGGAGGCTCGATGGTCTTCGACAGCGACATGGGGACGGCTCGCCTCGAGAAGAAGGGCGTGGGACTTGACCTGATCACTTCGAATCTCTCCCTCGTGGATCTCTTGTCCGTCGAGATGGAGGACGGTCTCCTGGCCCTGACGGGAGTGATCAGCGGCAGCGGCGGAATGACGAAGGAGGGAGACGGCACCCTGATCCTGCGAGGCAGCAACACCTACACCGGAGTGACAACGATCAACGGAGGCATGATCCTTCAGGTTCCGACGGCGAATGACGGGGCCGTGCTCGGTTCTTCCTCGGCGGGAAATGGTACGGTGGTCAACGCAGGCGGCACCCTCGCCTACGGGCCGGATGCCCTGGGCTCGGGAGGCATTGGGGCCCCGTCCGAGCCCCTCACAATCAACGGGAACGGATTCCGCAACAATGGTGCGCTGCGCTTTTTCTCGGGAGCGAACAGCATTGGGGTGACAGGCCTGGTCACGATGGGCAGTGCTGCCCGGGTGCAGAACGGTGCCATCGGAACGATGTATCTCTATGCAAACAACGTCATCGATCAGACTCTGACTGCCGGAGGGAAGGGTTTTGTTTCCTACAATGGGGCTGTGTCAGGATCGGCGGACATTCACCACTACGGGCTGGGTGGCTTCCGCCTCACGAGCACCGGAGTCACCTGGAGCGGAACGCTCCATTCCACCCTCGGCGAGATCCGCGCGGACAACAGCAGTACGGCCTCGGATGACTCTCCCTATGATACCATGGCCGCTCTGAACCTCAGGGATTCCTGGCTGCGCGTCGTCTATCTTTCCGGAGCAGGCTCGGGACCAAACGCGGCCAATAGCCAGTTTTCCACCACGGCTCCGATCAGCATGAAGGCGAGCCAGGTGTACATCGAGAATTCCGCATACTCCAGCACATCCACCTACTTCTTCGACTATGCGGTGGTTCAGGACTTCGGAATTACCACGATGACCGGGGGACACAACCGCATCGGCTTCCGTTCGGCGGATGCGGGCAGTGTGCGGATGACCTTCGCCGATCTCCTCAAGCCGAATCCGGGCACGACGCTGGAGCTGTTTGTGGACAGCCTTTCCGGTGCGGCCCTGGGAAGCTCGACGAAACACCGCATTCTGAACTCGGCCCTCGCGGGGGATGTGCCCTTTGTCGGTGGCTGGGCCTATACCTACACGGGTTCGACCTACTCAGGCGGCGAGTTTGTGAAGTATGATTTCACGGGTGGCAACGGCTACACCGCCCTCACCGGGTCGCCCACCTCCATTGCCGCTGCCCTGCCAACGGACAATGTGCGGCCCACCACCACCCAGACCGGTTTCGGAGCGAAGGTCCTCAACTCTCTGAACATTGCGAGCGGGGTGACGATTGGGGCGGCGGGAGACACGCTCGACATCGTCTCGGGTGGCCTGCTGAGCAGCAGCGGAGGCAACGTCATCGGAGCGACCTCCCTCACCAGCAGCGGAGGAACCCTCTACGATATCGCGATCTCCTCGCACACGATCTCGGCGGACATCACCGGGGCGATCGACTACGTGAAGGTGGGTCCCGGCACCACCTCCATGCTCACTGCCAACAGCTATACGGGCACCACCTACCTCAATGAAGGCGTGTTTCGCGGTATCATCGGTTCCACCGGTGTGGCGCTGGGGTCGGGCAATCTGATTTTCGGCGGCTCGCCAAGTTATTACACGGCGTTTGAAACGGATGTCGATTTCACCCGTGCGCTCGGCTCGGGCAGCGGTCAGGTTCAGTTCCTCGGGGGAGGCGGGCTCGGCAGCGGCAGCTCGGGCATCAACGCCTACGGCGCTCCGATTGACGTAAACTTCGGCGGCGCGGGAGCCGCGATCACCTGGGGCAGTGCGGAATTCAACCCAGGTGTTTTTGGGTTGAACGTGGGCGGCGGGTCCACCCACCTGCTCACCATGGTGAACCCCATCGACTTTGGCGGGGAGCAGCGCTACCTCCGTGTCGATGGAGGCGGATCCGGGGCCGAGCGTGGTGCCATCGTGGTGATGGAGGGAGATTTGTTCAACGGATCCCTCGTGAAACGAGGTGGTGGCCTGCTTGTCTTCGACACACCGAAGAGCTATGAAAACGGAACGATTGTGGACCAGGGCACTCTCTGGCTGCGCGGCACCGGAACGGCGGGGGCGAACGTGATCGGCAACGACCTCTTCATCGATGCGGAAGGCGTGCTGAAAATCGAGAGTCCGTCCAACATTGGTTCGCGGCAGATGATCGTGCTGCAAAACTACGATTATGCTACGCCGGCGGTGATCACCTTCGGCCCTGGCTATGGCACCGGCGAGGAGATCGTCTTCAGCAGCCTCACCGCCACCGGCGGCATCCCCGGAACGGGTGGAAACCATGTTCTGATTGCCAACAACCAGAGCGGCCAGGCACGGCGTCTCTCGGTGACCATCAGCGACCTCGATGATTTTCA
>CALDKL010000669.1 GCA_937898895.1 uncultured Verrucomicrobiae bacterium
GCGCCCTCGTGACCGATCCTGCCCTGGTCATCGCCGACGAACCGACTGCAAATCTGGACACCCACAACGCGAACCTCATCATCGACCTGATGCGCCGCATCAATCAGGAGCGAGGAGCCGCTTTTCTTTTCTCCACCCACGATGATCGCCTCCTTGTTCGCGTCGATCGGAAAATCCATCTCCAGGATGGGGAGATCATCGAGGACGTGTCGCTTTGAGCTGGAGAAGCGGGAAAAGGCGGGGTTGAAGCCGGGGAAACAACCGCTACCTTCGGCGCTCCTCGATTTCACCCTCCTCCATGAAAATCGCCAAAGACGGCATTCGTTCCATCGTCAAAGTCGGCTACGACGGCCGGGTCTACAAAACCTTCCGCGGAACGGGAAAGGAAGAACGGTTCGAGAACGAAGTGAAAGTGCTCAAGGCCCTCGAGGCACGGGGGTGCGACTTCGTCCCGCGCCTCCTCGACAGCGATTCCGAGACGCTCACCATCATCACGACGAACTGTGGGGCACCCGCAGAGAGCAGCATCAGCGAGGAGCGAGCCGCCGGGCTGTTCAAATCGCTCGCGGATGAATACGGCATTGTCCACGACGATCCCTACCCGAGGAATATCACCTACCACTCGCGGATGGGGCAATTCTGTGTCATCGACTTTGAACTCGCGCAGATTCTGGAGGACCCAAAGCACCGCAGCGACGCCGACGAGGCTCATCGCGCCCTCGAATGGTGCGGTCTGACCCGAGACGGGATCCGCCGCTCCGGCAATCAGGATTCCCTCGCGGTGTTCTCGTCGGCGATGGGTTGGGCGGAAAGTGCGGAACTCTCCGGCAATCAGTCAATCGACGGCAGCGGGCTCATCTTCACCGTCAGTGATGGCATGGGCGGACCGGCGGCGGGCGAGGTCGCCAGCTCGCTCGTGGTGCGCGAGCTGCGCCGATTCCTCCCTGCGATGATGGGTGACTTTCACGGGGCGGCAGATCCCGAGGGGCTCCTCGAAGCGGCGGTGAAGTCGCTGCACGACTATGTCACCCGCGTAGGCAATCGGGATCCGAAACTCACCGGCATGGGAGCAACGGTCGTCTGTGGCCTTTTCTATCGCACTCGTGTCACCTTCGCGCACGTCGGCGACAGTCGCTTCTACCAATTCCGCGGTGGCGAACTGAAGCAACTCACCTACGACCACACCTACGTCGGGGCTCAGTTTCGCGCTGGTCGGTTCAACGAGCGAGAGGCGCGCATGCACCCCCGCAAGAACATCCTGCAGCAGGCGATCGGGGGCGGATGTCAGTTTGTCAGGCCCCAGGTAGCCTCGGCCTCGATCGAACCGGGGGATTGGTTTCTGATCTGCTCCGACGGAGTCATCGACGGTCTCTGGAACAAGAATATCGCCGAGTGCCTCGCCGACGCCGAGCGCGAGAATCAGCCCGCCGAAGAGGTGGCTCGCCGCATTCTCGAATGGGCCACGAGGGAGGCGGGGGGAGACGACACCACCCTGTTCGTGGTAAAGGCGAAGGGGGGCGAGTCTGCGGTGTGAGTCAGTCACCGATCCTTCGCACCAGAAGCACCGCGTTCCGCCCGTTCTTCGCCCATTTCTCGCGGCGCTCTTCGGAGAGCAGCGAGAGGTCTTCGCTGCGGACAAAGCCCTCGCGCTCGAGATAGCCCGCCGCCTGAGTCGAGAGTGCAAAGAGTTGACCGCAACCGATCTGACGAGCGCGGTCGGCGGCAGCGGCGACGAGTGTGCTGCCGTAGCCCTGTCCGGTGTGGCCGCGTTTCACATAGAGACAGGCCAGTTCGGCGCGGTCGCCGGACGGATGCGGATGGACGGCGACGCAGCCGACGACGTTTCCGTCGATCTCGATGACGATGTAGTCGTGGATCGCCCCTTGAATCTCGGATCGGCTACGCTCGATGAGTTCCTCGTCTTCGACAGCGCGGTGAATGAGCAGGTAGAGTTCGTCGACATCGGCATGAGTGGCCGGACGGATCTTGAGATAGGCATCCGAGTAGACCATCAGCCCGACGCCTTCGTTGCTGAACAGTTCGGAGAGGAGGGCGTCCTGATTGCGAGACCCGATGAGGTGGACGCGGGGCACTCCGTCGCGTGTGGCGCGGGCGGCCTGGCGCAGTTTCGACACCATTCCGGGGAGCAGGGTCGGCTTCTCCTCGACAAAGGCGAGGGCATCTTCGGCGGTCCATTGTTTCTCGCGTCCCCCCGTCGCGCAGCGGGGATCGGCGAGGGAGACAAACAGGATCTTCGAGGCACCCAGGGCCGTTGCCACTTCGCGGGCGACGGCATCGGAATTGACCCGCAGGGTCTGCCCGTCTGCATCGAAGCCAACCGGAGGCACGACCGGCAGAATGTCCTGATCGAGAAAACTCTGGAGAACGCCCGCATCGATTTTCTCGACGGTCCCGGTGAACCCGTGGTCGATGCCCTTGATGATCCCGGCGGGGTGCGCGTGAATCGCGTTGGCCGTGGCCGCCTTGATCTTGACGGTGGTGAGGCTCTGCATCACCGCGTTGGAAAGTCGCGAGATCGCATCCATGCTGACCTCCAGGGTGGCTTCGTCGGTGACACCGGTGCCGTCGACGTTGGAGAGGGCGACGTCGCGTTTTCTCCCGAGGGCTTCAATTTGGGCGGCAGCCCCGTGGACGAGGACGACTCTCACATTCAGCGAACGCAGCACGGCGAGGTCGAGCAGGATATTCGAGAAATCGGACGACTCGATCACGGCCCCGTCGAGCGCAACCACGAAGGTGCGCCCGCGGAACTGCGGTACATACTGGAGGATCGCACGGAGGTCGCCGAAATTCATGAGCGGGCCAATGTGGACCCTGCGGTCGGATTATCAAGAGGGCGACCGGAGGGGAGAGCGTAGAATCCGCCACCTGCGGAAGGAAAATCGGAAACTCCGGCACCGCTGAGATCGGGGAAGGAG
>CALDKL010000670.1 GCA_937898895.1 uncultured Verrucomicrobiae bacterium
AAAAATAGTTAAATTATTAAAGCAGCAGCAAATGAACAGTGAAGGCATGACGGTCAGCATGCTCGCGGTTTCGGTGAGCCTCCTGATTTCGGATTGGGCGCTGGCGGAGGATCCCGTTTCCGACCCGAGGGATGCCGCCGTCGAGATGTTTGCCTCGGTTTCGGAAGCGCTGCCGAGAATCACGATTCATTGGAACCCGAGCCGGGCTCCATCCACTTCGCTTTCGGTTTTCCGAAGGCGGGTGGGGGACCCCGATTGGGGCGAGGGGGTAGAGCTTCCGAGCAGCGCGACCTCGTTTGCCGATCCCTCGGCTGAGGTCAGCACCCTGTATGAATACAAAGTGACACGAACCCAGGAGAATGTCGCCTTTCCGGCAGCGGAGGGACGGATCTGGAGTGGAGTCAATCTCCCCGTCGTAGAGGAGCGGGGGCGTCTCATCCTCGTGGTGGATCAGACCGTGGCCGGGGCTCTCGGGGCGGAGATCGATCGGCTCATTGCAGATCTGGTGGGCGATGGATGGAGGGTTGCTCGGACGGACGTCTCCCGATCCGCCACTCTCGGCGAGGTGAAAGATGCGATCCGCGGGTGGTATTTCTCTGATCCGCTCCCGACCCGGGCCGTCCTCCTGCTCGGGCGGATTGCCGTGCCCTACTCGGGACAGGTGTGTCCGGACGGTCACTACGAGGATCCTCCGATGCCGCACCACCGGGGGGCCTGGCCGACGGATGCCTATTACGGAGACATGGACGGAATCTGGACCGATGTGGCGGTGAATCACGCCGTGGCCAATCTCGACGGCACCCGGAATCACAACGTGCCGGGAGACGGAAAATTCGATGTGTCCCTGCTCACCGGGGAACATCTTCCCGAATTGGTAGTCGGTCGTATCGATTTCGCGAATCTCACAGGGATAGCCAATGGGCTGTCGGAAACTGAATTGCTGCGGCGATATCTCGATCGCCACCATGCGTTTCGCCACCGCTTGCCCCCCTTCGAGACCCTTGGGGAGTGCGCCCTGATCGACGATGACACCTTTGGTCCGGACGAGGGAGAGGCGTTTGCGTCGGGAGGATGGACTTCGGGAGTGGCCCTGTTTGGAAATGCAAACACGGCTGCCGGGGACTGGGTGCCGACCTTGCAAAGCCAGGATTGCCTCCTCGCCTACGGCTGTGGACCAGGGGAGTTTGGGGGAGCTTCCGGAGTCTCCGGCATCCACGATTTCCGAGACACGCCCTGCCGGGCCGTCTTTACGATGCTCTTCGGAAGTTTTTTCGGTGATTGGGACTCGGCAGACAACTACCTGCGAGCCCCGCTGGTCGGTCGGTCGGATTCTCATGGTCTCGTCAGTGTCTGGAGCGGGATCCCCGATTGGCGGCTCTTTCCTCTCGCGGCGGGCGGTACGATGGCGGACGCGTATCGATACACGGTTTTCGAGGTGAATCAGGCTTCCGGTCCTCTTCCTCCAGAGGATGCCTCCTGGAGAAATCCGGACCAGGCCCATGTTGCGATCCTGGGAGACCCTGTGCTGCGAACTCACCCGGTCAAGCCGGTGACAGGACTCGGTGCGGTCCGCTCGGGCAATCAGGTGACGCTATCGTGGGGGGTGCCATCGGGCGAGTCGGACCTGGTGGAATGCAGGATCTACCGATCGGAGTCCGTGTTTGGCCCGTATCAAGGTCTGGGGGTGATATCGCCGACTACCACGACTTTTCTCGATGCCGTTCCGAGGGGAGGTCGATGGCATTACCTGGTCCGCGCGGTGAAGCGTCAGACCACCGCATCTGCGGTCTATGACAATCCCGCCCAAGGGGTCCATACCGAGATTTTGGTGCCTTCGTTCGATTATTCGACCTGGATTGCGGGGGAAAGCGAGGGCGCGGAAATGGCAGATCCCAATGGAGACGGGGTTTCGAATCTGCTGGCGTATGCGCTGGGCGCCGACAGTGCGAGGAGCGACGCCACGCACCTGGAGCCGGTGTGTGAGGGAGGAGCGTCTTTTCTGGTTCCGTTTTCGGAGCGTCCCGATCTGGAATATCGGGTGGAACTCAGCACGGATTTGGTCATCTGGTATGTCGTGGCAATTCGGGCGGTCGGTGGAGTTTGGGCTCTGAATGAGACATCCGGTTATCCGGGACAGGCAGGTCTTTCGATGGAGGGGACTTCGTCAAAACGATTTTTGGAGGAACGTTTGCTGATGCCGCGATTCTGGCGCCTCCGTGTGATTCACTGAATCCGGAGCTCGAAGGGAGAAGGGGACGTGGCTATGCCAGCTCTCGAAGAAGCCTCGGGTGCCCGGAAGGGGGGCATCCTTGCCCTTTCCGGAATTCGGAAATCCAGATGCTCCCGATCAAACCCCGTTCCGGGCAGCCGTGCGAAAGCAGGACAAGTTGGAGTTTGACCCGCCGAACACAGGCGGGTATTCGTAGTGCCCGCCAATCCCGCCACAAGATCCCTGGACCCTATGCCCAACTCTTCCCCCCTCTTCGCCGGCCTCGACATCGGAGGCACCACCGTAAAGAGCGTTCTGGTGAATCGGGATGGCGATCCGGTGGGTGAGATGGTCGAGGTCCGCAGTCAGGTGAAGGACGGGTATGAAGCGACGTTCCGGCAACTGGAGGTAGCGCTGCAACAGCTCTCTGAAAGGGCCGGTGCGGCCCTTTCCGATGTAGCCGGAGTGGGGTTGGATGTACCCGCCCCCTCGAGCGAGGGAGTTATCTGGTCGCGGGCAAACCTGGGGGCGGATTGGGTGGGCACCAATGTGCAAGCCCGTCTCTCGGAACGGCTTGGGGGAGTGCCCGTGTACATGACCAACGACGGAAACGCCGCTGCCGTCGGAGAGTATGCGGTGCGGAAAAAGCATGTTGGCAGTCTGCTTCTCGTCGCGCCGGGCACGG
>CALDKL010000671.1 GCA_937898895.1 uncultured Verrucomicrobiae bacterium
GGGCCTTTCACCAACCGCGTCTCGTCCTCGCAGACACCGACACCCTCGCCACTCTCCCGGAACGGGAATTCAACGAGGGGTTTGCCGAGATCATCAAACACGCGGCCATCCGCGATGCCTCCCTCCTCGATCTGGTGGAAGACCGGGCCTCCATCCGGGAGCACCTTGTGCCGCTCGTGGCGAGGAATGTGGCGATCAAGGCAGCGATCGTCGAGGAGGACGAGCGGGAAACCACCGGGATCCGTGCCCTTCTCAATTTCGGGCATACGCTCGGTCACGGCATCGAGGCGGCGGCTGGCTACGGACGCTTTCTCCACGGAGAGGCCATCAGCCTCGGCCTGGTCGCGGCGACACGGCTCTCCGTCGAAAAATCAAGTCTTTCCAGTGCGGAAGGAGAACGGATCCTCGCGGCACTACGCGCTTACGACTTGCCCACCGTCCTGCCGTCGAATCTGGAGGATGATACGATCCTCGCGGCGATGGGGCGCGACAAGAAATTTGAGTCAGGACAGATCCGATTTGTCCTCCTCCGCTCTCTCGGCGATGCCTGGCTCTCGAATGACCTCTCGGGCAAGGACCTCGAAGCCGCCCTCTCCCGTCTGAGAAAGTGAATGCGCCTCTCAGGGATCCGCGACACTCTCCGAGCCCAGTTCGGTTTGTTCCGCCTTCAGATCGTCCCGCAGACGATCCAGTTCCTTGCGGGTGCGGCGAACTTCGGTTTCTGCATCGAGCATCTGCATGTGGCCTTTCCTCCAGATGAAATAGCCGAGGATCAGCCCCAGCAGGAGGAAAAGGATCGCACAGAGCACATAGTATCCTTTTCCTTCGATGGAGATCGCATCGATCCCCGGCAAAGTGAAGGATTCGGCGAGGAACAGGATCATCTCAATTGACCGCTTCCGCCGCAGCGACGGGACTCAGGATCATCTCCACACGGCGGGCCTTCCAATCGGAGAAACGGCGGTCCTGACCGGCGCTGCGCACCTTCAGGACTCCGACTGAAACACCTCGCTCGATGAGTCTTTCGCGCACCGCGTCCGCCCTCCGTGCGCTGAGGGACTCCGTGAAATCGGGAGAACCCTCCGCCCCGGTGTAACCGATGAGGACCACCTCGACCTTCTTTCCGAGTTGCCGTATCGAACGAGCACATCGGTCGACCTTTTCCATTTCAGCCCGGGTCAGACTATGGGAGGACTGGTTGAAAAAGACCGTATATTCCTCGTCTCCCGCGTTCCACGAGACCGGAACGGCCAGCGGTTCTGTCTTTCTGGACTCGGCTGTCTCGGCTTTCTGAAGGGGCTGGTGGTGTGCTTTCTGACCGGGCAGGTCGTCGAGAGGAATGCCCTCTTCCTCCGGCATACCTTCCATCATCGCATAGGGAGATGGAGCCTTCTCCGTCGAGACCTCGCTCTCCTTTTCAGCATTTCCCACGGAGGAGGTGAATGGGGCAGCGACATGGGCTGCCGCCGTCTCCATCGCGAGCAATTTCTCTTTGAGTAAGGCCACTTCCGTATCGCGCGAGGCCCGCTGCATCATGATTTCACTGATGCGGTTCTGCAGATCCCGGATTTCCTCCACTCGGGAAGCGAGTTTCTCGCGGAGGGCCTCCACTTCCGTTTGATTCGACTCCCGAATGACAGCGTCTTCCGCCAACTTCTCCTCCAGAGCATGGATCCTCTCCCGGAGAGCCTCCGTCTCCGTTGCCTGGTTGGCCCTCTCCCGCGAATGCCGTTCTTTGGCAGCGCTTTGGTCTCGTTGAAACTCGGCCAGCTTCGCTTCCAGTTCCGATTCCAGAGACGAGAGCCGAACTCGCGCCTCGGTTTCCCCGGCGGAATGAAGATCAACGAGGGACTGGAGTTGGCCAATTTCCCCGGCAAGTCGCGTCGACTCGGATTCTTTTTCGTCGAGACGGTGGGACAAGTGCAAGGTGCGCTCGTCGCTGGCTCTCAGCGCGTCTTCCAACTCAGAAACCGCTGCTTGCGAAATTCGGAGTTCTTCCCGAGCATTGACCAGTTCGGTCTGGAAACGCTCGATCTTTTGGTCGAGAACGGCGGCCTGCTTTCCCGTTTCCTTCTGATCCCGTTCCAATTCCGCGAGGAGTGCCTCTCGCACCCTCGCAGCCTCTTCCAATTCGGTGATGCGGCGGGTTGCCCGATCCAGGTTGCGAAGGTTCTCTTCCTTTTCCCGGGAAACCGTCTGAAGCTCCTCGCGGAGTTGCCCGAGAGAGGTCTCCGACTCCTCCAGTGTGGAAGAAAGGATGCCGATCTTTGCCTCCGCAGCGTCGAGCGCCCTCTCGACGGTGGCAATGCGGCGATCCGAGGCGTCGAATTCCACCGTGCGCCGGGTCAGTTCCGATTCGAGGTGAATCGCCTTCGATTCAAAGTGTTTTGCGTTGCGGGAATGCTCTTCTCCTTCGACCCTGGCGAAGTTGAGGTCGCGGTAGCGTTCCGCGAGGGCGGATTCGAGAGCGGCAATCCGTCCCTGCAGTTCCTCGTTGAACTGAATCCGGGCCTTGGCTCCGGCGTTGAGGACTCGGGATTCCTCCGACAGGGCTTCCAGTTCGCCCTGGGTTTCGGCGAGGGTGTTTTTCAACTGTCGAGAGGCATCGCGCTGCTGCCGCAACTCTGCGGACAGATCGTTGACTTCGGCAGTGCGGTCGCCGATGATCGCCTCGAGTTCCTCCATTTGGGCGAGGGCCGTTTGGTACTCCTCCGTTTTGGCGGCCAGGGCGATGCGGACTTCGCTCAGATCGCGACGGGTGTCATTCCACTGCTCGGAAAGCGCCTTTGCCTCGGTGCGTTCCCCGTCCTGCACGAGTCGGAGCACTTCGAGGGCCTGCATGGTTTCGGCGTGGCCAAGGCGGGTCTCGGCAAGAGATTCGAGGGCAGAGGCGAGTTCGGAACGCGCTCCCTCCAGTTCCCGTTCGAGATACGCATTTTTGGAATCCGTTTCCGAGAATGCTTCGAGAGACTGCTCCAGCGCCGCGATCCGTTCGATGCGCTGGTTGAGCGCACGCCGGACATCGTAGAGTTCATGGCAGGCGTCGTTGAGTTCTGCCTGGAGCGTGGCTTTGCGCCGCCCCAGAGACTCCATCGCAGCGATCTGTGCCTGGGCGTCCTCCAACTCTCCGACGCGGCCCCTGAGATCGGATTCGAGCCGAACCATCTCCGTCTCTTTTTCCCGCAGTTGTGCCGACACCTCCCCGATCCGCGTCTCCAGGCGTGCAAGGCTTTCCCGGGCCGCTGCTTCCCTGGCCGACTGCTCCGAAAGCAGCGATTTCTCCCGATCCGCAAAATCGACTCTGGCCGCGTCCAGTTCTGTCTGAAGCAATTCCAACGACACCTGAGTTTCCGCGCGCAGCGATTTCAGAGTCTCTTCCGGGATAGCCACGGACGCGGCACGGAGGTGGCGCACCTCTCTCCCGCGTTGCTCCATGAGCGCTCGCAACTGGACCAGTTCCACGGAGTCGGCCGACTCGACCGGCGGTGCGGGCTCAATGGGTTCAGGCAACTTCGCTTCCGGCAGGGCAATCAGCTTTTCCTCGAGCGACTCCACCAATTTCACCTGGGCCTCGTAATCGGCCCGGACCTTGTGCAATTCGTCGTGGGTATCGATCAGATCCTGTTCCAGCTCCTGAAGGCGAATTTGGAGCGTGTCGTCAGCCTTTACGGACGGACCCTCGGCGTGCCCTTTCACGGCGAAGGGAAGAATGGGCAATTCAGAAATCTGATCGAGTTCTTCGCGCAGCCTGGCAGCCTCCGCCTTCTCGAGGGTGAGGGCCGATTCGAGTTCCTTCACCTTCCGGTGCGCATCGATCTCCTCGGGCGGAAGTTTGTCCATTGTCGACAGGTCGGTCCCGGAAGCCCTGAGCTGCTCGCCCAGTTGAGAAAGGCGCGCGTCCTTTTCAGCCAGGACGGATTCATAGGCGTCCCGATCCGCCTGCCAGCGCACTCTGATCTTTTTGAACAAGTCCTGTTGCGAGGCTCCCAGGGCACTCCACTGGCTCGCCAGATTCATGTTTTCCTCAATCGCATTGGCAAGTCGCTGGGTGTAGCGCCCCCAGATGAACCGGGCGAGGAGAAGTCCGATTCCGAAGAACAGGATGGCCGAGGCTCCCACCGGGAGCCAGTTCTTCAGGAGAAAAAAGGAAACGTCGTGCATCGGGAATGGGAAAGAGGGAAAGCGGGCGGTAACAAGGCGGCAGAAACGGATCGACTACCCCCCTGCCGCGAGTTCTGACTTGATCCGGGAGATCTCGTCGGCGGTCTTCTCGTATTCGGCAAAGGCGGAGCGGTTTTTCTCTTCGACGGCCTGACTGAATCTACGCCCATTTCGCCAAATAATCCAGCCGATGAAAGAACCGAGAAAAACACACACTGCGCCACCGATGGCGAGGGTGATTCCCCACTCAAGCAGAAAATTTTCGGCGGCAGGAGTGAGGTTCATGTCAGGAGGTTCCAGTCGGATCATGGGGTGGGCTTTGCCGTTCCCGAGGGTTTCAGGGAGAGTTCGACGCGACGGGATTTCCAGCGTTCGGAACGCGAGATTTCGGAGACATCTTCCTCCTTGGAGGCGACTTCGAGAGCCGCTTCAGGGAGGCCAAGTCGGATCAATTCGGCGCGAACGCTCGCAGCCCGGCGCAGACTGAGTGCCTTGTTCTGCTCGGCGTCTCCGATATTGTCCGCGAATCCCGTGACGACGAGTGAGACTTCGGCACCCGCGCCTTTGACCAGGTCGGCGATGGATTGCACCTTTGGTTTTTCCTTCTCTTCAAGAATCTCGCTGCTTTTTTCGAAGTAGATCGGCAGCGGTTTGAGAGCTTCCGCCAGGCGGGTGCGTTGTTCCGGTTGCAGAACCGGTTTGGGAAAGGGCTGGTCGGCATGAAGGAGACGATTTTGCACCTTGAAACGCGGTGGCAGGAGGTTCACCGCCAAATTCTGCACCAATTGCCGATCCGGCAGCGCCACGGTGCGACCCTCCAGATCGAGCACCCCGTCCTTGAAGGTGAAGGTTCCTTTGCTGACGCGACTGAGGGCCTCGGCAAAAAACTCCACCAATCCGCTCGCCCACTCGTCGTCGGCTCCGTCCGCAGCGGCCTCCACCTCATTCTTGACGAGGACTTTGGGCAGCGTATCCCGAATCCGCGCCTCGATCGCCGCCACGATTTCGGGCTTGGGCAGCTTCCCCTTGAGGATCAGCAGTTCCCCTTCGTACACGGCCGTCAATTCCACGGCGGTTGCCGCCGCTTCGCCCTCGATATGGATCTCGGCGTCGAGTTCCAGGGCTTGTCCACTGGCCGGGCGGGTCAGGGAGGAGAAACGCTCCAGCAAGCCCTGCCTCGCGCTCTGGTTGAGTGTCATCCCGCTAACGCGAATCTGGTCGGCCGAAAATTCGGCAGTCATTTCTCCGCTGAGATTCGCCAGCAAAACGGGCACGATCTCAGGGAGGGTGCTCTGCCAGACGGCGGGGCCGCAATGGCCGACGACCTCGATCCGATCGGTCACTGCCAGCGAAGGACTTGTCTTGTGGAGCACCTCCAGCAGGCTTTTCCGGTCCTCCTCGGTGGGAAACACTCCGCTCAGGATCACCCCGAAACGATTCCGCGTGATTTTCAGCTCGGATACCCGCGTGTAGGTGGTCGGAGGTTTCACCCGGATGTGGTCATCGACCTTCGTTCCGATCCGAGTCGCGAGATCCAGCAGACTGCTCTTGAGGCCATCGTTCGGAACTGTCCCGTCAAGGGAAAGGCGACCGTCGATGAGGGAGACACGAACGGGGCCTTCATGGGTGAGCAATCCCGAGGCCAGGGAGACAAACTCGGCGAGTTCGGGGAAGGAAAGAACCATGGGGTCGAGAGTGATCGCATTGTTCACCTTCGCGACACCCGGCAGGACATGCAGTCGGGAGCCCAGCAGGGAGGGCCCGGCATCGTCGAGTTGTGAGAGCACTCCCGTGATCTCGATTACGTCACTGCCCTCCCCTCGGCTCACCGCCAGTTTGGGAGGCAAAGTCGGCCGAATCGTAATTGCCGTGTCACTTGCCTCCGGCCAATGCGCCGCAGGGACGGTCTCGCGCAAAAGGTTCACGACCTTTGCGATATCGTCGGGTCGATCCACCGTTCCGGAGAGGGCTCCGTGCAGGTGATCAAATTTCACGACAACTGCCCCGAATCCGCGCTCCCGCAAACCCGACAAGGCCTTTTCCTGCAATTCCGCTTCGACGGTCCCCCGCAAGCCCACTTTCGCCAGGAAAGCGGACCCGGCGACGGCAAATCCAAACAAAAGCAGAATGACGAGAAATCTCATGCGGCGAACAAACTCACGGTCTGTACGAATACAATCCTCGGAAATCATTCATAACAGTTCCTCGCAAATAAAATCAGCAATCATTTGATAAAATTTTATTTCATTTTTCCTAAATAATTCACGATTCTCTCCTTGGCACGATTCCCTGCTTTCTCTGCCAATTCTACTCAGGGCTTATCCTGTGGACGGATCTCAGGGTTCCGGGAGGAGGGCCTTGCCCAGGTCTTCTCGGGTTCGGACTCCCCAGAGTGCCTGCCCATGCCCGACGAGCGTTCCAGCTCGCTCCGAGTTCTTGCCGGGAGCGTTTTCAGCTTTGCTGAGCAAGGTCTTCAGTTGCTCCGGCCGAGTCGATTGAACCGCTTTCTCGAGGTGCCGGATCACCTTCCCATCGACTACGTAGACGCGGTGCTCGACGACCTCGTCGAGCGTTTCACTTTCCCCGTTCGCCAGGGTATCTCCGGTGAAGCGCCACGAGCCGTCACTGGCGTAGACAAAAATGAGCTTTCCTCCGGCATAGTAGAAATACTCGTCGCTGGCAAAGTGATCCCCGCCCCAGGACAAGTGGATCTTCACCACAGAATCGCCCTCTCGGAAAATCGTGCAGGTAGCGGTAATGGGCTCGCTCTCGCCCTCGTAGGCAACTTTCGCACTCGCGAGCTTCCCGGAATCGATCCGATTGCAGATTTCGCGGATTCCCCTCACCTGTTCTTCCACGATCTGTCCCGACGCCGGGTCGGAGACTGCGGCAAAGAGGGCCAGGAGAACCGGGCGCAGGCGAGCAACGTTGAGATTCATGGAAAGGATTCAATCGCAGGCAAGGTTCTTCGGCAAGAACTATGCGCAGCCCCCTGCCCAAAAGACAAAAAACCCGTCCCCCCTCTGCGGAGAACGGGTTTTCTGAATCAGGATTCTCGCGAAGAGATCAATCCCCCTTGGCCATCGCAGCGGCGGCTTCCACACCGCGTTCGGCCATCGCCGCTTTGCGGCTGAGTTTGACGCGCCCACGCTCGTCGACTCCGATGCACTTGGCGTAGACCATGTCTCCGACTTTCACCACATCCTCGACGTGATTGACGCGGAAGTCGGCGAGTTCGGAGATGTGGACCATGCCATCCTTGCCCGGAAGGACTTCGACAAACGCCCCGAAGTTCGTCGTGCTGACGACCTTGCCATAGTAAGTGACGCCGACCTCGATTTCCGCAGTCGTGCGGCGGACGAGTTGGATGGCGCGCTCGAGCGCCTCCTGGTGCGCTGCGTAGATATTGACGGTGCCATCATCGCTGATGTTGATGTCAGCACCCGTTTCGGCCTGGATACCCTTGATGTTCTTGCCGCCGGGCCCGATGAGTTCCCCGATCTTCTGAGGATCGATCTTGATGGA